>JAQXNU010000126.1 GCA_029098165.1 Clostridiales bacterium | reverse complement strand
TATTTCCTGCTCCATTTGCAATTCTCCATTATGTATTCACTTATTATATATCTTGTCTTATGTAAAATATAACCATATACTACTATGATAATCATATTTTGAAAATTATGCAAGAAAAAGAAAGAAAAAGTACACTTTATGTATTTTTTTCCCGAAACAGTATTCCGTACCAATATTGTTACGTATTTCTATCAAGTTACGAGAAACAAAGTATCCGCTAAATAACAAGTCGTATTTTACAAAAATTCAATCTGTGAGATAATCTCATGGTAGAGCTTATCCTCTCTCCTAGAGTCAGCATTTAGGAGCAGATTGCTTCAAATTCATTTTGAACCAACTCTCCTAATGCTCTGAAATACGCAAAAGCAAGCCCAAATCAGTTCGAGCAGATCTCTATGACAAACTTCCCATTAAGGAAGTGAAGTGTGATGTGCCACCAGAAGAAAGCAGATCAGAACATCGATAATCCAGAGGGCGAAGATATCGAATCTTCTAAAGTACTTCCAGCCGAAAGGGGCGTTATTCTCTGTAATAAACTTTTCTTCCTAAAACAACAGTATAAAAATCTTACTGCAACCGAAAGAAAAGAGAAACGTCTAGAAACGGAAGTTCCTATCTGGGAAAAGTTCCGGAACTGGTTGGATACTATAAATCCTACTGGTGGCAGCAAGTTAGAAAAAGCTGTCAACTACGCCATGAACCATAAAATGGAGCTTATGAATTATCTTCTCGATGGTCGTTGCGAATCATCCAATAATGCGGCGGAAAGGAAAGTAAAGTCTTATGTCATGGCAAGAAAGAACTTCCTATTTCATGGAACAGTAGTTGGAGCCAATGCAAGTGCAATTGTCTTCAATCTAGTTGAAACAGCCAAGGCAAATAATCTGAACGTTTTTCAGTATCTCTACACATTGCTTCTGTATATGCCGGACTACAAAGATGAGCCCGCAGGCATAGATATGTTGTTACCGTGGAGTGATTTCACCCAGGAAAACTGTTCAGGAATCACAGATACAGAAAAAATCACACCGGAAACTAGAGGGAACCTTCCATTGTAGGGTTCTCTAGTTGGGGTGGACGCTATGTTATTTAGCGGATACGTAAGAATGCGATTGATGATTATTCAAATATATTACTTGGTAAGATGTCCATATAACCTATGAACACTATCACCAAGTATCATGAAAAAATATCAATCCGTTAGATAATTTCGTTAGATAAAAAAATCAGGATTCGAGGACGGCAATCCTCAAACCCTGATAAATACTGCTTTTCAAGCTAGCAGCTCGTAGGGGAATCGAACCCCTGTTTTCGCCGTGAGAGGGCGACGTCTTAACCGCTTGACCAACGAGCCTTAGAACATTTATTAATATACACTATAAGAAAGAAAAAAGCAAGTACTTTTTTTAAGATTTTTCGCTTTTTTCGATATTTTTTTAATTGTTTGCGTATTTTATGGTTATAATAAACAATTGCTTGCTTTTTTGGATATCATTTAAAATAAACTTAGAATCAAAAAAGCTGATCAACAATTTTTTTCTTTCGGATAGGTGCATTCCTCATAGCGCTTACACCTATCCGAAATCTGAAATTGTTCAACAGCTTTATCATTTATTTCTTAAAGAAATTCTGTGTTGCATAATTGCCGTAGGAACCACCGAATACATACCCAACTCCAAGATAGTTATAAGAACTATTTAAGATATTGTTACGATGTCCATTGGAATTGATCCATCCATTCGTCGAATACAAAGCATTGCCATAGCCGCCGATAATGTTCTCCCCAGCCATGGTAAAGCTAATGCCTTGAGCTTTCATTCGAGTAAATGGTGTAGAACCATCGGATCCCTTATGGTCAAAAAAGTTATGATCCGCCATATCCTGGCTATGAAGACGTGCAGCTGTGGCAGCCTCCATCGACCATTTTAATGCGTTAAGACCATTACGTGCACGGAAGGAATTTGTAAGATCAAGTACTTCTTTCTCCCAAGCAGTTAGTACCGCACTAGTCACTCCATCGGTTGTCTTATCAGCTGTTACCAAAACACCATCGATCGTATGATCACCTAGCATGTCCATAAAGAAGACACTAGTCACTCCATCACTTGTGACGGATAACGTCTTTTTAATGCTTAAGTTCTTGTCATAAAGCGCATTGATTGAGTTAACGTCAGAAGATTGTGTTAATCCACAATAATTAAAGTCCGTTGCATCAGTATACCATCCAACTACTTTATCATTTTGAACTGCAACCATAACAAATTTTTTATAATTGTCATTATAAACCATAAAGTTATACGTATATTCCGTTTCATCGATACGTGCTGGACTACCTAACTTTTTAAGGACACTAGATTTACTCTCCCCAAGTAAAATCTCCGTACCTCGAACGTATAAGCTAATTTTTTTCTCCTGGCTTGGTTCGTTCGTCGGTGCTACTGGTGCCTTTGTCGGAACAGGTGTCTGATTCGCAGCAGGTATCCGAGTTGGTCTTGGCACAGGCACACTTGTCGGTCTTATCGTTACCTCTGGCACTTTGGTTGGTTCTATCGATATATCCGGTATTTTTGTCGGCACAGGTTGGTCAGACTCTGGATCCATCGTAGGATAAATCTCAGGGCTCTCCCCTGGTACCTGTGTTGGTACTACCATTGAATTCTCATCAGAATCTGATGAGTCTGTGGTTAAATCATCGAACTTATCATTCTCTCCCTCAGATAAATTCTCCAATTTGTTATGTTCCTGCGTCTGAAATGTTGTATTATTTGGTTTGTTTAATATATCAGAATTTATACTACCCTCATTTTGTATTGTATCTGATTGTTGTTCTTTGTCGTTTTCCATAGAGTCAACAATATTATCTTGTGTAAGATCATTCTTATTTTCTGAATCTTGTGTAAGTTCCCCTCTATTGTTCTGAAGAAAGCCAGTAACTGAATCTTTGGAACGACTGCATCCAGCGAAAAGACATGCAGTTAATACAGAAACAAGAAGTATTTTGTATCTCATGGATTCTCCTATCTATTTATACAGTTTCGTCTCATGTTACATGACAGATGAGTCATTTGCAGCTGCGCATGCTACAACCTCTTCGTCAAAATATCTCTACTATCGACAATAGGATTACCGTTAGTATAACGGATTTTTGTCCATGATACAATGCTTTCCACCAATCCCCTAGAGGAATTACCATTAACAGGTTAAAATTTGCATAAAAAAACACCATAGATTCTTATGACAAATCGTCACTAAGATCCTATGGTGTTTCACATTCATTAGTTATTTCTTTCTTCCTAAGATAGAAACAAGTCGGATAAAAAGATTGATAAAATCAAGATATAACTGTATACCAGTAAATAATGCGATTCGATTCGCTTCCTCAGGCCCAGTTACCATTACCTGTTGTTTCATACGCCACATATCATATGCTGTGAGTCCAACAAAAATAGCAACTACAAGATAGTCCATTAATAAATCCATTCCAGTACTATGGAAGAAAAACAGATTTAATAAACTGACAATGATAGCGCCAAACAGAGCCATACCACAGATTGCTCCAACTTTGGTCAAATCACGTTTTGTAAAATATCCATAAGCTGTCAGAGCACCAAACATAAGTGTTGTCATAAAAAATGCTTCCTGAACGGTTCCAATATCAAAGATTAAAAAGATAACGGATAAAGTAATACCATTTAAAATAGTGTATAATGCAAATAATCCAGCTGCCAATCCTAATGCTTTCTTTTTGATTGCAAAGGAGCTAATCCATACAACCGCAAGTTCAACAATACATACAATAGTCCATGTTCTATTCGTACAAAGACTCTCCAGAAGTGTTACACTGTTAACAGTTAGATAAGCACTGATGGTTGTTACAATCAATCCTAAAAATACGATTAAAAATGATTTGGATGCAACCTGCGAGATAAGATTTTGCTTATCCTGCTGATATCCTGGATTCACAATATAAGGATTCTGATTCCAGTCTTGGTTCTGGTTCCAGTTCTGATTTTGGTTCCAATCTTGATTCATAATTTGTCCTCCTTCTTATTACTTCTAATTCTATTCTAAGAATTCATCATAACTTAAGTATCCTATGTAGTTAATTCTTAGCTTCAATATGAATATTATAACACATTCATTATACTTTTAAAAGGGACCAGAGACTCATTCGCCCACTCATAGATATAATCACTATTGATATAGCCATAATATCCGTCATCTGTATTGTTCCAGTTAGCGATCCATTCTCCAGTACTCTTTTTCATCTGTACATAGAATTCGTTACCACCGTAATTATTTGGTTCATCGGATTCCCAATTCGTCAATTTAACTTTTTCGCTAGTTATCCAATAGAAAGCAGTTGTTACTTGTTCTCTTTGCATGCCAATCCAATAAAATTCACGTTCTCCAGATTGAAGAAGCTTCTTTACAAACTCTAATTCATCTTTGGTAGTGATGGTAACTAAATGACCACCTTTTTCTTTACAAGCAGCCTCTGCTTCTTCCTATGTAAGTCCTTCATCAAATACCTGATATGTGTTTTTACCAAAGCTCTCCTTTTGAGTCTCTTTTGTTGTTTCTGCTTGTGCCTTGGTAACATGGTTTGGACTCATCTGATAGCCATTTATACTATTAATGTATCAAACATACAATATTACATTTCATTGGTGACACTTGATTAATCGAGTAGGAGGCTAACCATTAATTGATTAGCCGACCTCTCAGTCGAGTAAGTAAGTGGAGTTTCACCTCAAACTTCTCACGGAACCGTACGTGAAGGTCTCCCTTCATACGGCTCTTATCATTTAACAATACGAATACAGTCTGCTCCAATGAGCAAACAGCTTCGGCTCTCGTTTTCTCACAGACGAGAGCCATTTTTCTGCCCGTCGCCTGTGTCCACGAAAGTTCTTGTACTTGCACATTGCCCACTTAATCAATCTACGTTCTACACATTGCAATGTAAACTTCATAGCTGATGGATTGAACTTACCAAAGTAATTAATCCAACCTCTCAGCATAGGATTTAGTACTTCTGCTATGATGTCCATTTTACATCCTGTTTTCTTGTGGATTTCAAGTGCCTTAATCTTATCTCTGAAAGCCTTTGCCGAAGCTTTGCTTACCGATGCAATGAAATTGTATCTCATCTTCCCATCTTTACACTTTATGTGCATTGCCTTGAAAGTGTAGCCCAAGAAATCAAATTCATTTAATTCCTCATCTACAGTTCTATCCTTATCTTTGCAATACACTATCCTTGTTTTGATAGGATGAAGTTCTAGTTTACATTCTTCAAAGCGTTTAGCAAGTCTGTCTTTGATGTACGTTGCCTCTGCCTTTGTTCTACAATGTACAACTCCGTCATCAGCATATCTCTCAAATGGAGCATTAGGGAAATTTCTCTTCATCCACATATCAAAGACATAGTGCAAGAACATATTTGCTAGTACTGGGCTTATTACTCCGCCTTGTGGTGTGCCAGCTTTACGCTCTATTACCTCACCATTTTTAAATACAAAAGGAGTCTTTAACCATCGTTCAATGTATATGCAAATCCAGGCTTCCTTGACATGCTTTCTTACCACTCTCATCAATAGTTCATGGTCGATATTATCAAACAATCCTTTGACATCTAGTTCGATTACATAATCATATCTCCAACATCTCTTTCTGGTCATTTCTATCGCATCCAGGGCAGATTTATTAGGTCTATATCCATAGGAGTCATCACAAAACATTGGCTCGACTGCATGTTCCACATACATTCTCGCTACCATCTGCGCAACTCTATCTGTTATGGTTGGTATGCCTAATCTTCTTACTCCACCTGTTTTCTTCGGTATTTCAACCGCCATTACAGGAGAAGGAAAGTAACTACCAGAGCTCATGCGATTCCAAACTTTATAGAGATTGTTATTGAGATTTGCTTCAAATTTTTCAAAATCAATACCATCAATTCCAGCACTACCTTTGTTTGCTTTAACTTTTCGATAGGCTTCTATAATAACTTTCTTTGGTATATCGTACTGCTTGCCCTCTTTCATCAAATCCTCCTAGTTCCCTAGTTGTTTTCAGATTTAAGCTAAATGATGCCACCCCTTCGCTCCACTACCATTACAGTAACTTCCTCACTACTACGAATGACTCCGCCCCTACAGTCTACATTTCTACTTTCGGTCTTATCTTTCTGTGATTTGCACCTTTTCGATTTTCATTAGTCTGTAGGTTCCCATGTTTCACACAGAAGCCTAATACATGCTCATGCCATCTTAATGCCGTTCCACGGATAATCAGCATTACAGGTATCCATTATCCTCATCCCTACCAAGTGGTGAACAGTAGGTTTTGCAGAATTCTTACGCTTTCGACACTTCTTCAATGGTTCACTCTCGTTCATCTTCATGTATCTTATCTGACTACTAATCTATAGCCTTTTCTCTAATCGCTTACTACCATAGGCTTGACTACAGCAGCATTAGAGTGATTTGACAGATTTGCCTGTTCAATTCCTGTCGAAGGGCCTACCTTCATCTTCTATGTGCCTTTCATGGCACACCACCACCGTGCGTACGGTTCCGTACACGGCGGTTCCTTAGTTTTCACAGACTACCAGATAATAGTCAAGCATGGATGTATAACCCAGCTTGGCTATTATTTTGTTTGATATGACTTGGTTTAAGGCTTTCGCCATTCTCCAATAACCTTTTCTGCTAAACGCAAGTTCTTTCACTCTCCAATCTTCAAGTCCTAGTGCTTTCAACATTCGGAACTTTGTCCTGACTTTCTTCCATAGTTTCCAATAGACCGCTCTGATTCTGCGCCTTGCCCATTCATCTGTTTCTTTGAGAAGATTCTTCATGTCTGCAAGTTTGAAGTAATTTACCCATCCTCGCACGAATTGTTGATATTTTTCTTCTCTTTTAGCGTTGCTCATGCC
>JAQXNU010000125.1 GCA_029098165.1 Clostridiales bacterium | reverse complement strand
CTTAAGAACGTGGTAAAATAAAACCTTGTATGTAAGAAGAGAGAAATGTATTCAAAGGAGACCACAAGATGAGTTTTAACATCACACTTGTCGCAGTAGCCGTTATGCTGTTATATGCAGTACCTGGCTACATAATGATTAAGACAAAGACAATTACGCCAGAGTCCATACCGGCATTTGCTAAGTTACTAATGTATGTTTGTCAACCCTGCTTAACGGTTTATTCATTTGCAAAAGTACCTTATACTACGAAATTGCTAAAAGAAATTATTCTATTCTTTATCATTACCTTAGTACTTATGATGGTGATTTTAGCAATCTTTTATGTGCTATTTTCTAAGAAAAGAAGCGATATTGGGTATCGAGTATCCAATGTTGGAGTATGCTTTGGAAATGTGGCTTTTATGGGCGTTCCACTGGTAGAATCCATCTTACCAGAATATCCTCAGGCAGTGATTTTTTGTTCTATATTCTTGCTTTCTATGAATATCTTAGGATGGACAGCTGCTTCTGCAATTATAACGTGTGATAAAAAGTACATTAGCATAAAGAAGGTACTTTTAAACCCAGCAGTACTTTCCTTATTGGTGGCATTACCACTATTTTTTACCGGTACTGTTATTCCAGGGGAATTATCAAATATGATTACAATTCTTGGAAAGATGACGACACCTCTATGTATGTTGATTATGGGTATGAGACTTGCAACAGTTGAAGTAAAGGATATATTTACCAATAGGCTGCAATATTTCACGGTGTTTATGAAGCAGATTGTTATGCCACTTATTGCACTTGCAATTGCAGCATTATTACCAGTCGATGAAAATTTCAAAATCACATTATTCATTTTATGTGGGTGTCCAGTCGCAAGTGTTGTGCTCAATTTTGCTGAGATGCTAGGTGAAGGTCAGGAGACGGCAGCCGATATGGTTCTTCTTGGTACATTGCTTAGTGTAATTACGATTCCGGTAATGATGTTGATTGTATAATCATGATATTTAAAAGAGGGTGTAGCTTTAAGTGATATAGAATCGCTAAAAGTTACGCCCTTTTTGCTATGTTTTATGTATTCAAATCTTAGAATTTTTTACTTCATTTATATGATACAGTGAGGATTGTGACAAAACGTAAAAAAGTTTGTACCCAGGGCCCATAAAAGAAGCTAGAAAGTTCCAAAGCAGATAATTTCTTAAGAAATAAGCCTAAATAATAAATGAACTCACTAACCAATGAAATCATGCCAAGTTCCAGACAATCATAAATGAGTAAAAGACAAAGCATGGTTTTATGTTCACGATGGAAAAGTAGAATCATACAATATAACAAAGATTGTTAAGGAATGTTCAATGAAAGGTAAAGAAAAACATTATTTTACTTGCGCCAATTCAGCAAAAGGATTTCAGAACTTATCTGATTCTAATCTTGTAGACCTTCAGAAACTATACATTTTAAAGGGTGGACCAGGAACAGGAAAATCTACTTTAATGAAAAAATAGGAGAAAATTATCAGTTAAAAGGATTTGATGTTGAATATATTCATTGCTCCTCCGATCCTGATTCATTGGATGGGATGATTGTTCGTGATTTAGGTGTTGGAATTGTAGATGGTACCAAGCCGCATGTAATCGAACCAAAAGCCCCAGGAGCAGTCGAGGAGTATGTAAACTTAGGAATCGCTTGGGATATTAAGCGATTAGAGGAATCTGCGAAGGAAATCAAGGATCTTTCCAACAAAATTGCAGAGTGCTATCCAAATGTGTATGAACAGTTTCAAAAAGCACTAAAAGTGCATGATGAGTGGGAGAGAGTATATATCTCTAATATGAATATGACAGTAGCAAATCAGCTGACAGAACAAGTGATTGAAAAAATATTTTCTGGCGTAGAAGAAAGAGATAATGGTAGAGTATATCATAGATTTTTTGGTGGAGCTACGTCAAAAGGTGCGGTTGATTTTGTGGAAAATCTGACTTCAGATATCAAGACAAGATATTTTATTAAGGGACGCCCAGGTAGTGGTAAGTCAACGATGTTAAAGAAAATTTTACGGAGTGCAGAAGACTTAGGATTGGATATTGAAGTTTACCATTGTGGTTTAGACCCGGACAGCTTAGATATGCTTCTTTTCCCAACGTTAAGTGTATGTATCTTTGATAGTACAGCACCTCATGAGTATGAACCAAGCCGCCCAGGAGACTCAATCATTGATATGTATCAAAAAGCAATTCGATTTGGCACGGATGAAGAAAATGAATTGAAGTTAAATGGAATTAAAGACCGTTATCGTTGCTTGCTAAATATGGGAATGTTCTACCTAGAAAGAGCAAAGCAATTTCATGATGAACTAGAATCCTATTATATTAACGTAACAAATTTTCAACTGATCAATGAGATTACGGACGATTTGATTCAGAAAATTGATGTACGAATTAAATAGGAAAAAACTGTAAACATCACAACTCCTTTTTCTTTCTATTTGCATAAAAATATGTTATACTTAGAAGCAAAGGTAATGATAAGGAGTATAGGGTATGGGATATGTTTTAATTACAGGAGCTTCTTCTGGAATTGGTTATGAACTTGCAAAGGAATATGCAAGACACGGTAATTCCTTAATCATTACGGCAACCAACCAGTCACGCCTGGAACTTGTGAAACAAGAGTTAGAAGACAAATATCCAGTACAAGTGATTGCGGTTGCCGAAGATTTAAGCCAAAAAGGGGCTGCTACTCAATTTTATCGCAAGATAAAAGAACGAAAACTTACAGTATCTGAACTAATCAATAATGCTGGATTTGGATGTGTAGGTGAGTTTGTTGACATACCGCTATCATTTGAGGAATCCATGATGATGGTCAACATGGTGAACCTTGTTGGATTAACGAAACTGTTTTTAAGTGATATGAAAGATGCTGGATCTGGTAAGATACTGAATGTGGCTTCTACGGGAGCATTTCAGCCTGGTCCGTGGATTGCATCCTACTATGCAACCAAGTCATTTGTATTTAATTTTTCAGAAGCGATACGAATGGAATATAAAAAGTATGGGGTACAGATCAGTACGTTATGTCCTGGTGCAACGAAAACGAATTTTACAAAACGTGCTGGAAAAAGTCAGATGAAACATGCCATGGAGCCAGAAAAGGTTGCAAAGATAGCTTATTATCAGTTTCAACGTAATAAGAATGTTATCATACCAGGTATTTGGAATCGTTTAGGACAGATACCACCTAGGAAGATAAGAAGTTTATTTATCGAAGTATTACAGAAAAGACTTGCTGAGAATTGAGGGAATAAAAATGGCAGGAAAAAGTAACTGCGAGAGTTGTGTAAAT
>JAQXNU010000124.1 GCA_029098165.1 Clostridiales bacterium | reverse complement strand
ATCATATCCGCTGCCATGGTAAAGGTATAGCTTCTTGAATCTATGTTTCCATCACGATACACAGTTTTTAAAATTGTTTCTTGATCATCGCTATCCAATACCATAAAACTTTGTGGATAATTCATTGTATGGATATCTTCTCTCAACACCTGTACACAAAATCCATGAAAAGTATTCACATATCCCGTATCATAATCACCGATCATTGTTCGAATTCGCTTTTTCATCTCATTCGCTGCCTTGTTCGTGAATGTTACGCACAATATGTTAGAAGTACTGATGCCGATTTCATTTACCAGATACGCAAATCGATGAGTTAATGCTCTTGTTTTTCCGCTGCCAGCTCCAGCAATCACACGCACATACCCTTCTGTCGTTGTAACCGCCTCTAACTGCTCCTGATTTAAACCTTCTAAAATATCCATAACAGTTCACCACCTACTAATTTAATCGAACATACATACGGAAATTATATCATAATTCCATAGTTGTCGCTACACCAAATACTTAGCGATACTAATTTTGTCCATTGGTGAATATGATTTATTACAAAGATGTATGAACTCTTGACACGCTTTCACTTTAACATATAAAATCTAAGTATTCTTAAATGAATAAAAGAAAGGTATTTGAACAATGACGAAACTAGATGAACTTGTACAATGTATTACTCATACACACGTTTATGTTCAGATGCACAATTATCCTGACCAGGATGCCTTATCTTCCGCAATGGGGCTTCAAGTCTTATTAAAGTCCAGAAACATAGATTCTACCCTGATCTATTATGGTGTTGTGGATAAAGAGAATACCCTCAAGATGATTGAAATGCTTCATGTTGAACTTTATCCAGCCGACACTTTGCAAATTAATAAAGATGATGAAATAATTATTGTTGACAGTCAGAAAGGTAACCTGAATATAACTAACACTGTTGGTATGGAAATCGCTTGCATTGATCATCATACTCCACATAATGTAGAAGACTATCGTTTTTATGATATACGTGAAAACGTGGGTGCCTGTGCTTCAATTATTGCTAGTTATTTTGAAGAAAATAACATTGATCTGAGTACTGAGATCGCAACTGCACTCGTTTATGGACTTAAGATGGATACTGCTCAGTTAACACGCAGGATCAGCAAGCTTGATTTCGATATGTTTTGTCACCTCTTTCAGAAGGCCGACGCTACTTTGCTACGTATTTTTGAGATGAGCAGTCTAAAATTAAAAGAGTTGGTAAACTACATGAATGCAATTGCTGATCTAAAGATCGATCACAATGTAGCAATTGCGAATATCGGAAACAACTGTTCCGAAGCCATTATCGGTTCAGTCAATGACTTTTTACTCACGATTTCTGAAATCTCATTTTCTGTCATTTATTCTTATCGTGCAGAAGGTATTAAATTCTCCGTGCGAAGTGCACTAATGGAACTTAACGCTGGCGAAATCATACATGAGGCACTGAATGGTCTTGGAGATGGAGGTGGTCACAGCGATATGGCTGCCGGAATCATTCCAAATATTACGGATGAGACATTAGGTGCACCTTACGTTGACCAAGTGATTCAGCGAATCATTCAATACATACAAAAGAAGGGGACTGTGAAAAAACTGTAATACGAGCAACGAGGTATGGAATCATAATGGAATTTGGCTGCCTTTCCCTTTCTTACATCCTAAGCCAAATTCTATTGAGATTCCATACCTCTTACGCTTATCCTGTTTACAGTTTTTTAACAGTTCCTTTTTATGTACTGATATTTTAGTTCATAGATTCGGATTCACTCATTGCACTTTCAAAAGAATCAAAGATATAAGATAAGACTGGCGCCATACCAACAAATTCACATCCATACATGTATTTTTTATCGTCGATACGCAAAGAACGAATGATCTTAACGACACAATATAGCTTTGCATCTTCCTGTCCAAGCTGAATGCATGCATTGAAATAATATCCTAATGGAAGGCTGCTTTCTGATTGAAACCCAATACCACTTCTTGATATATCTACAACTTGGATTGGCGTATCCGCCATCTCGACTTTCACATTGTCCTGTTTAAACAATGAGGATATCTCAAGATTTAATGTAACCTTAGTCCGCTTATCTCTACGTTTTTCTTGCATTGTAACCTCCTGTCAATTATTTGTCTTATGCAGAATTACCATTTTTATCTATTATATTACTTTTTTGTCTACATAACAACAATAATTAACATTTGATTATCGAAGCAAGAAACCTTCTATGCCTCTATGCTCTAATTTACAATAATTCCTTAAGAATCTGATTAACCTTTCCTGGGTCTGCTTTCCCCTGCATCTGTTTCATCGTCTGTCCAACAAGAAAACCGATTGCCTTTGCTTTACCATTATGATAATCCTCAACTGATTGTGGATTCATAGCTATGATATTTTGAATGGTATCCCTTAACATTCCTTCGTCATTCTCAATTGCAAGACCATGCTCCTTAATATACTGTGCCGGATCAACATTATGTCGAAAGATTTCCTCAAATACTTCTTTTGCTATCGTACGATTGATTTTTCCTTCGTCAATCAATTGAATCAGACTCGCTAATTTTTCAGGAGAAAGAGTAAGTTCTTCTGCGGTCATCTCTTCCTCTTTCATTAGTCGCATTGTTTCTACCATTAACCAATTGCTGACTTCTTTCGGTTGATTACAGATGGCGACACATGCTTCAAAAATGTCTGCAAGTTTCTTTGATCCCGTAATAATTGCTGCATCATAAGCAGGGATCTCATATTCTGACTGATATCTTAACATCTTCTCATCACGAAGTTCTGGCTCCTGACTCTTAATCTTAGCAAGCCACTCATCACTGATCTCAATTGGCACCAGATCTGGCTCTGGGAAATAGCGATAATCCTGGGCATCCTCTTTGCTTCTCATCGCAAAACTTGTATCCTTATTGTCATCCCAACGTCTCGTTTCCTGAATTACTTTCTTCCCATACTCGATTACCTCAATTTGACGCTTTCGCTCTCCCTCAATGGCTCTCGCGAT
>JAQXNU010000123.1 GCA_029098165.1 Clostridiales bacterium | reverse complement strand
TAAGATAATATAAACGAAAAGGAAAAGTGTCAAGTCCTTCTTTATGCCAATGACTCATCGAGCAACTCATATCCAGACTGTTTCAGTGCATTTAATCCAATCTCATTATCCGACAATTTCAAAATCATAGCCGCATTAGCTGTTGTAGAAATTGCATACATATACTCAATATTTACATTGCTTAGCGTAACAAGAAGTTTATGAAGAGCACCCACTTCATCCGGAATCTTAACTGCGATCACATCTGTTAACATCGTAGAAAAACCTGCCTTTTTAAGTGCATTCTTGGCTTCCATAGGATCTGAAACAATTAAACGAAGCATTCCATACTCCGATGTATCCGCAAGACTTAAAGAAGTTATATTGATGTTTTGGTCCATTAATGTTTGTGTGACCTTTTCCAAACGACCTGCACGATTTTCAATAAAAACAGATACCTGTTTGATTATCATTTCACATTCCTCCTTTAAACTAATTTACGCTTGTCAATTACACGTTTTGCTTTTCCTTCACTTCTCTCAATTGTATTAGGCTCTACTAATTTAACTTTAACAGCTAAACCTAATGCTTGATGAAGTACATTTGCAATCTTTTGGGTTAATTGTTCTAAGACACGAATTTCATCTGAGAAAAATCTTTCTTCTACTTCAACTAATACTTCCAGTGTATCTTGATAATCCACGCGGTCTACGATCAATAAGTAGTTCGGACTTGTTTCGCCCATTTCAAGCAATGCCGATTCTACCTGAGATGGGAATACATTAACTCCACGGATAACTAACATATCATCGGAACGTCCTTTGAATCTGGAGAGTCTTGCAAGTGTTCTTCCACATTCACATTTTTCATAAGTGATACTGGTTAAATCCTTGGTACGATAACGGAATAACGGAAGGGCTTCTTTTGTTAACGTTGTAAATGCGAGTTCACCAACTTCCCCTGGTTTACAAGGCTCTAATGTTTCAGGATTAAGGATTTCTGGTAAGAAATGATCCTCATAAACATGAAGGCCATTATGATACTGGCAATCTGCTGCCACACCTGGACCCATTACTTCACTTAAACCATAGATATCATGAGCATGAACATGAAGACGTGATTCGATTTCTTTTCTCATATTCTCCGTCCAAGGCTCAGCTCCACAAATAGCAGCTTTTAACTTAATGTTATCGATCTCACCAGTTGCTTCAAGTGTCTCGATAATATGTAATAAGTATGATGGAGTACATGCAATAGCAGTACATCCAAAATCTTTCATCATTGTAATCTGTTTTTTTGTATTTCCGGAAGACATAGGAATAACGGTAGCTCCTAAATTCTCTGCACCATAGTGTAAACCTAAGCCCCCGGTAAATAACCCATATCCATAAGAAACCTGTATTTTATCATTCTTTCCTAAACCAACCATGGATAATACACGAGCAACGCATTCCTGCCAGTTTTCAATATCTCTTCTTGAGTAACCAACTACGGTTGCCTTCCCTGTCGTTCCGGAAGATGCATGGACACGAACAACTTCAGAATCTGGAATTGCAAATAGACCAAATGGATAGTTGTCTCTTAAATCTGCCTTCGTTGTGAATGGAAGTTTGTTTAAATCTTCGATTCCTTTAATGTCACCCGGTTCAATGCCCATCGATTGCATTTTTTTCCGATAAAACTCAACATTATGATAGACACGATCTACCATCTTAACAAGTCGTTTGCTCTGAAGATTTGACATCTCATCACGACTCATACACTCTTTTGCTTCATTCCAAATCATTCGTAGTCCTCCTTCAAGTTAATCTACAATACAAATGTTATTGGATCTTAACACTTGAATTGCTTTCTCGTTATCATTTAAACTCAACACCATAAGAGGTGCTTTTTCTCCACGTAAAACTAGGGAATAGATGTAATTTATACTTAATCCACTATCTGCAAGAATACCTAAAACTCGGTCAAGTTCTCCTGGCTGATCTTCAAGTTCAATTGCTAATACTTCTGAGACTTTGACAGCAAAACCTTTTTTAGTTAATATCTTTTTCGCTTCCTCTGGCTGTTCTACTACGATTCTTAAAATACAAAAATCCGGAGAGTCAAAAGCTGAAATTGCACGTAAGTTAATTCCGTTCTCGTAAATCGCATGTGTTACCTTGTTCAAACTACCAATCTTGTTTTCTACAAATACTGAAAGTTGTTGTAACATAAATGCCACCTCCTACTTGTGCATCTCAAATCCTACTTCAAACGCTTTTTTATTGATCTCAATCGTCTTAGGTGGAACTGTTTTCTCAATTACCTCAAACCACTCTTCTTTGCTAAAGTCCATATGAGCTGCTGCTGCACCTAAAACGATGATATTAAACACTCTAGAATTTCCTAGCTTCTTCGCTTCTGTCATTGCATCTAATGCTAAAACTTTATATTTCTTAGAAAGATCTTCTAAAATATGTTCTGGATATTCGGCTGCTCCAATTACAACTGGCATAGGATCGATTCTTTGATCATTTACTACAATAACGCCGTCTTTTTTTAGAAAGTGTGCATAGCGCAATGCCTCAAGTCGTTCAAAGGCAATCAATACATCTGCCTGACCTTCTTCAACGATAGGTTCTGTTACATTCTCACCATATCTTACAAATGTAACTACACTACCACCTCGTTGAGCCATTCCATGTACTTCGGAAAGTTTTACATCATATCCAGCATGAATCGTAATACCACCTAAGATACGGCTTGTCAGTAATGTTCCCTGTCCACCGACACCAACAATCATAATATTTTTCGTTGCCATCTGACTCTCCTCCTATTTCGCTACTTTTGTAATTGCACCGGACTTACATAATTTCTCGCAAAGACCGCAACCATTACACATCGTATCATTAATCCATACAGTTCCATTCTCTGTTTTCGTCATAGCAGGACAGCCTGGTTTCATACACATACCACATTTCTTGCACTTATCCGGATCGACATAGCACTGTTCTTTCACTGGTGCCTTACTTAATAATACACAAGGTGCCTTTGTGATGATTACACTGATTTCATCCTTTGCAACCTCTTCCTTAATAGTCTTCTCTAACAATGCAATATCATAAGAGTTCACTTCAACTACGTTCTTTACACCAATCGCTTTACATAATTCCATGATATTAACTTCGTAAGTTGGGTCTCCCATTAATGTTTTTCCTGTTGCTGCATGATCCTGATGTCCTGTCATACCAGTTGTTCTGTTATCTAGAATCATGACAGTACCCGTACCCTGGTTATATACCATATTGATCAGAGAATTTACACCTGTATGCATGAAAGTCGAATCACCAATCACTGCTACCCAGTTCTTTATGTAGTCTTTTCCTTTTGCTTTTTCCATGCCATGAAGGGAACTGATACTAGATCCCATACAGATGGTCGTATCAACAACACTAAGTGGTGCAACCGCTCCTAACGTATAACAGCCGATATCACCTGCAGCATGAATTCCTAGCTTCTTGAGCACAGAATATACACTACGATGAGGACATCCTGGACATAGAATTGGTGGACGGTTTGGAATCTGTGCTGGTGCTGCAATATTTAGCTCTTGTCTTAAGATTGCTTTTCTTAACAGATTTGCACTATACTCTCCCTGAACTGTTAATATTTCTTTTCCGATTGCTTTAATTCCCCAAGATTTCACCTGTTCTTCAATGACAGGATCTAATTCTTCTACTATGTACAATGTATCAACCTTTGAAGCAAACTCTTCAATAAGTTTCTTTGGAAGTGGATTCACAATTCCTAATTTTAATACCGATGCATTCGGCATTGCTTCTTTTACATACTGATATGGAATACCACTTGTGATTACACCAATTTTGGTATCATTATATTCTACTTTATTGATTGAGAAGTTACATCCATCCTCAATCATTCGATTTGTTCTTTCTTCCACAACCAAGTGACGTAATTTTGCAACACCTGGCATTAAAATATTCTTTTGAGGCTGTCGCTCATAAACTTTATCTGGCACTTCATTTCTTGGTTCCAATGTAACCATTCCTTGTGAATGTGCAATTCTCGTTGTTGTACGAACCATAACAGGAGTATCATACTTCTCACTCATGTCAAAAGCAAATTTAATATAATCCTTTGCTTCCTGACTGTCACTTGGTTCAAGTACAGGTATTTGTGCAGCACGTGCTACCATTCTGGAATCTTGCTCATTCTGAGAAGAATACAGACCCGGATCATCAGCTGCGACTAATACTAATCCGCCATTTACACCTGCATAAGAGATACTATATAACGGATCAGCTGCAACATTAACACCAACATGTTTCATAGAAGCCATTGCTCTTACACCACTAATAGATGCACCAATTGCAACTTCCATAGCTACTTTTTCATTAGGAGACCATTCACAATAGATTTCTTTATATTTAACTAAGTTCTCACTGATTTCTGTACTAGGTGTTCCAGGATATGCTGCTGAAACTTTTACTCCAGCTTCGTAAGCACCTCTGGCAATCGCCTCATTGCCTAACATGATTGCTTTTTCTGACATGTGAATTACATCCTTTCCTTCTGTTTTCAATTTAATATTATGGCATATTTTCTATTTTATTGCAATATATTCCATACGCAAAATTATAGATAATAATAAATATTTATTCATGTATAAATTTTATTACACAATATTTAGAAATCTTAGAATAACATTAGAGTTTTCCTTGTTTCATAGACTTTTTTCGACACAAGTAATATAATGTGACTATCAAAAAAAAGACTTTTTATAGTTTATAAGGAGTATATATGTATGGTACTATATGATACGATATTATGGTTTTTTATCTATAGCATATATGGCTGGTGTTATGAAACAATCTATTGTTCCATTGAAGCCGGTGAATTCGTTAAGCGCGGTTTTTTCTATGGGCCATACCTGCCAATCTATGGATTTGGTGCAATTTTTGTTATTATTCTCTTACACAAGCAAATGTCGAAACCAAAACAGTTCTTATTAAGTATGGTTGTTACTACCGCTCTTGAGTATACCGCTTCTTGGTTACTGGAAATCATTTTTCATAAGACCTGGTGGGATTATACCAACTATAATATACAGCTCAACGGAAGAATCTGTTTACTTGGTTCGTTATTATTTGGCTTTTTAGGAGTTGTTTTAATTAATTACATACAACCAAGAGTGAAACATTTCACCGATCGTTTTTCAAAGTCACTGAAGGTTAAAATTGCCGGATCGGCAATCCTTATTTTACTTACTGACTTTGTATTCTCCGTCATCCGTGCATTTAGGTAACGTAATTCTAATACAAGGGGATGTAAAAAATGAGAATTCATTTTTTACATCCCCTTGTGATGGTTTCGGGAAAATATCCGACTCACTGTGATTCAAATCTAACAGAATCGTTGGATTCTATGCCTGAATTCTTGCCGTCTTAGGCATATACTAGTACCTCTATATGCCCAAAATGGAATATTTACTTAAGCTCCTTGACATAACGACCAATATTTGGTATTATCACTTTAAAGCGTTGTGCTTTAAAGTGATAAAGTTTTAAACAGCTAAACTCTCTTATCAAAACTTTTCAAAAAAGGAGATTCAATATGGTTACTAAAATTACTCTATTACTTGTTTTCTTTGGTATTATGATTCTTGTAGGTTTACAGTCTAGAAAACATGCAACCAACGTAAATGATTTCGTTCTTGGTGGCAGATCGGTTGGACCATGGTTAACGGCCTTCGCCTTTGGTACCTCGTATTTTTCCTCTGTTGTTTTTATTGGTTATGCTGGAAAATTCGGCTGGGATTTCGGTCTGGCTTCCACATGGATTGGACTAGGTAATGCACTAATTGGTAGTTTGCTTGCCTGGATGGTATTAGGTCGTAGAACACGTGTTATGACAAATCATCTACAAGCTGCTACCATGCCCGAATTCTTCGGTAAGCGATATGAAAGCCGTGCAATCAAAATCACTGCTTCCGTTATCGTTTTTGTATTCCTGATTCCTTATACTGCATCCATTTACAACGGATTATCCCGTTTATTCGGTATGGCATTTGATATTCCTTACGAAGTATGTGTAATCGTTATGGCAACCTTGACTGCAATCTATGTAATCTTAGGCGGTTATATGGCTACAGCGATTAACGACTTTATCCAAGGCATTGTCATGCTAGTTGGTATTGCTGCTGTTATTCTATCTGTTCTTAATGGTAAAGGGGGATTTATTGAAGCGATAAAAAGCCTCTCTGTATTTGATAGTGAAGCGGCTGCAACGCTTGGTCAACATGGCGCATACACTTCCTTCTTTGGTCCTGATCCATTAAATCTGATCAGCGTCATTGTATTGACCTCACTTGGAACATGGGGGCTTCCTCAGATGGTACATAAGTTTTATACGATTAAAGATGAAAAATCGATTCGAACAGGAACGATCGTGTCCACTGTATTTGCGATAATCGTAGCTGGCGGTTCGTATTTCTTAGGTGGATTTGCTCGTTTATTTGATGGTGAGGCAGTCCGTACCATTGCTGCAGATGGAACCTCAAAGATTGCATATGACAACATCATTCCACATATGCTTTCCACTTTACCTGATATTTTGATTGGTATCACGGTGGTTCTGGTTCTATCCGCTTCCATGTCAACACTATCTTCCCTTGTTTTAACATCGAGTTCAACATTGACACTTGATTTTCTAAAAGAGACTTGTATGAAAAACATGAGTAATAAGAAACAGTTATTGATCATGCGTATTCTGGTTGCATTCTTTGTTGCGATCTCTGTAATCTTAGCACTGGATCCTCCAAAGTTTATTGCAGAATTAATGGGCATCTCCTGGAGTGCGCTTGCTGGTTCTTTCTTAGCACCATTCATGTACGGACTATATTGGAAAAAGGTTACGAAAGCCTCTGTTTGGGCTAGTTTCGCTGTCGGAGTTGGTGTTACTGTATCAAACTTATATTTAAACTTTATCCCTTCCTCCATTGTCGCAGGTGCATTTACAATGGTACTAAGCTTGATCATCGTTCCAATCGTCAGCTTATTAACACCGAAGATGGCAAAGGCTTCTGTCTTAGATATGTTTAGCTGTTATACTGAAACAGTTATCGTTAGTAAAAAAGAATCTTTAGAAGATAATTAACAATGTCTCTACCCTTTTAAGAAACAAAAAAGGAACTGTGAAAAACAGAAAAAAAATGAGCGTGAGAGACGGGCAGCCAAATTCTAATATGGCTGCCCGTCTCTCACGCTCATTGCTTTTTTTGCTGTTTTTTCACAGTTCTTTTTTATATGTACTAGAACATAACGTCTTTTCGTAAATCAGTAACTCGTTTGGCTTTGCCTTCAAATCGTTGTAGACTTCCAGGTGCAACTAATTTGATCACTGCATCCAGACCTAAAACAGTCTTTAACTGATTGCGGATCTTCTTCTCCAGTTTCTCTAAAGCAGAATAGGAATCTAGTAACGATTCATCTGCTAATTCTACTTTAATTTCAATTATATCAAGGTGGTTGACACGATCGACAGTAATTTCGTAGTGTGGTCCGATCTCTTCTACTTTCAATAAAACTTCTTCAATCTGAGATGGGAATACGTTAACTCCTCGAATTACAAGCATATCATCTGTTCTACCAAATAAATTATGCATACGACATGTTGTACGGCCACATTTACAAGGCTCATACATCAACATGGATATATCACGAGTCCGGTAACGGATTAACGGAACAACATCCTTACTTAAACAGGTTACTACAAGTTCACCTTTTTCACCTGGAGGTAATACCTCACCAGTATTCGGATCGATGATTTCAGGTATAAAGAAATCTTCATTAATATGCATACCATTGAGTTGCTCACATTCACCAGCAACACCGGGGCCACATAATTCACTCATTCCATAGTTCTGAGTACATAAGAAATCATCTCCCCAGAGACGATGCATCTCATCACGCATAGGCTCTGTCATTCCTTCCCCACCGAAGAGACCAATCTTCACCTTTAAGTCTTTCTTTGGATCAATGCCCATGGATAATGCGACTTCTGCAATATGTAATGCGTAAGATGGAGTAGCTACTAATAATGTAGTACCAAAATCCTGCATAAACATGATCTGTTTCTTTGTATTACCTGATGATGTTGGACATACACTTGCACCAAGATTCTCTAATCCATAATGTAATCCAAGTGCTCCAGTAAACATACCGTACCCAAAACAGATCTGTGCTATATCCTCTGGGGTAGCACCTCCCATACACGCGATTCTAGTAACATTATTTGTCCAGTTTTCCAAATCCCTTTTTGTATATCCTACAACTGTTGGTTTTCCTGTAGTACCTGATGACGCATGAATACGTACAACATCCTTTCTAGGTACTGCAAACATACCAAATGGATAATTATCTCTAAAATCCTGTTTTAAAGTAAATGGAAGACGTTTCAGATCAGCTAATGAGGTCACATCTTCTGGTTTTATATTCATCGCATCCATCTTTGCACGATATACTGGTACATTTTGATAAACATAAGATAATGTCTCTTTTAGCCTTTCTAATTGAATTGCTTCAATCTCCTGACGAGACATTGTTTCTTCTTTTGCCCAAATCATATTACTTCCTCCATAATAATAATTTTCCACATCAAAGCTTTAATACGTTAAACTAACGTAATTATAATTTTTTTCCAACGCTTTGTCAATGCTTAGAGTCAAAATAGAAATAAAGATAAATTTTTAAAAATTTTTTTTATTAATAGGAAATAAGGCAAGCTGTCTTTCATAATATACATTGTAAACATTAATTGGAGGAACTTACATGAGTGATTTAACAGCAACAAACTGCGGTGGCAGTTGTGGATGTGGTTTTGGCTGTGCTAATGGAGACAGCGGTTGTGGTTCTTGTATCTGGATAATCCTTATTCTCTTATTCTGCTGTGGCGGTAATGGCGGCTGCGGTGGCGGTTTTGGTGGTGGCGGCGATTGCTGCTGCATCATCTGGATTATCTTAATTCTCTGCTTCTGTGGCAATGGTAATGGCTTCGGTGGTGGATGCGGCAATAACTGCGGTTGTGGCAATAATTGTGGTGGTGGATGTGGCTGTGGCTGCTAATAATCAATTATCGTACATCGAATGATTGGAACCCAAAAGAGAAAGCTGCCGATAACGGCAGCTTTCTCTTTTCATTTTGCCGTTTCTCTTTTTATACAATCAAGAAATCCACTCTTTTTTATACAGTCATAGTCGTATTCATAAATTGAAGTCTCATCCTCTTCAACGAATCCATTTTTATCTAAACTGCTTTTTTCAATCTTATCTTTTTTATCTCTATCCGCTGGCATAATACTAGCCTGAGAAACATATGTCTCATTATAGAAGTTCTGAACCTCATTAAAATCTATTTTAACTAATTTGGCCATATCTATTACATCTTCCATCGTTCTCTTTGTTATCAATATATGTCATAAATTAAAAAAAGGTGCATATAAAGGGATTTCTTTTTTATTTATTGTCGAACAAATTATCATCTGTTGTATTTTTTACCATAATTATGTATACTAAAGATTATTACAACTTAGGAGGCAAATATGGCAGGTTCGACTTTTGGTAACATATTTAAGATTACGACCTGGGGAGAATCCCATGGCAAAGGAATTGGTGTCGTTGTGGATGGCTGTCCAGCTGGATTATCTATAAATGAAGAAATGATTCAGGCTTATCTAAATCGTAGAAAACCTGGACAAACCAAATATGCAACTCCACGTAAAGAAAATGATACCGTTTCTATCTTATCCGGAGTATTTGAAGGCAAAACTACAGGTACCCCAATTTCCCTCGTTGTTATGAATGAAACGCAACGTTCTTTCGACTATTCCGAAATTGCAACTTACTACCGACCAGGGCATGCTGATTACACCTTTGATTCCAAGTATGGTTTTCGTGACTATCGTGGAGGTGGCCGTTCTTCTGGCCGCGAGACAATTGGTCGAGTAGCTGGTGGTGCTATTGCAGCATTGATTTTAAAAGAACTTGGTATTGAAGTGTTTGCTTATACCAAATCGATTGGTGAAGTAACGATTGATTATTCCCAGTGTAAAAAAGAGAATATGCAATTAAGCCCTCTCTATATGCCGGATCTGAATGCATCTGCCAAAGCCGAAGATTTGCTCATGGCAGCTATGCAGGAACATGATTCCGTTGGTGGAGTGATTGAGTGTATCGTTAGCAATGTACCGGCTGGTATTGGCGATCCAGTCTTTGAGAAATTAGATGCTAATTTAGCAAAAGCGATTATGTCGATCGGTGCAGTGAAAGGATTTGAAATCGGCGACGGATTTCGTTGTGCTACCAAAAAAGGCTCACAAAATAATGACCCTTTCCATATAGAAAATGGTAATATTATGAAACTAAGTAATCATGCAGGTGGTATCCTCGGCGGCATCAGTGATGGATCCGAAATTGTTCTACGTGCTGCTATCAAAGCTACACCATCCATTATGAGAACTCAGCAAACCATTAATAAATACGAGGAAAATATTGATGTCTCAATCAAAGGACGTCATGATCCTGTAATCGTACCACGTGCCGTAGTTGTTGTCGAAGCAATGACAGCGATTACCGTCCTTGATATGATGTTATCAAATATGACTTCAAAACTATCCGGAATAAAAGAATTCTATAAAAAAACGAAGTAATAGACCAAAAAAGGGCTGTGAAAAACATCCAATAGAACAATGAAGTAAGATGCGGGGAATCAGATTAGAATTTGGCTAAACCGACCAAAAGGTAAAGGCAGCCAAATTTTATATGATTCCTCGCATCTTACGTTCATCGTTCATTCTGTTTTTTTTCACAGACCCTTTTTCATATTTTAGCGAAGAGATTATAGCCCTTTCGCATTGATATTCTGGATTGTCTTAATAATGTGCTGATGTGCAAGTTTCTCAGCAAGTTCACCATCTCTTTCACGGATTGCATTTAAGATTGCTGTATGCTCCTGATTGGAATTTTCCGCGCGTTCTGGATTGGATAAAGTAATCTTTCGTACTCGCTGTACATAATGATGAAAATCTGACAATACATGGCGCAAGATCTTACTATCGGATGCTTCATAGATGAGATCATGGAATTTATTATCAAGTTCCACTACCTGATCATAATGTTGCTTCTTGGAATGAAATTCAGATAAGTAAACAACCTCTTCTAACTCTTGAAGTTTCTCCTCATCGATATGTTCACACGCCCATCTTGCACATAACCCCTCAAGATAAGAACGAATCACATAGATATCATGAATATCTTTCTCTGAAATACCAGTAACATAAGCACCTTTGTTAGGAATAATATTAACTAATCCTTCAAGCTCTAGCTGACGAAGTGCCTCTCTTACTGGTGTTCTACTTACTCCAAGTTCCTGCCCGATTGTATTTTCTTTTAATTCCTCATTCTGCTTATAATGCCCTGACAAAATATCCTCTCGAATTCGATTAAATACTCTGCCACGCAACGAATACTTATCCGTTACTTCCTTTTGTAACTCATTGTTATCCACAAAAAACCTCCTGTGCCCTGCACATAATCTATCTTTTAAAATTACTTAATTTTTTCGATTGTCTCCATAATATAGTCAGCAAATTCCGCACTAGTAGCCCCTGTATCGCGACCAGTGATCGTTAGCTTCTTCTCTGTAATCGTACATATATCAAGAGCCTGATATAATAAATCTGCTTTCTTAGTATAGCCAATATGAGCCAATAACATAGCCGCTGCACGAATCACAGAACAAGGATCTGCATACTTATCTCTGCCTTCTAATACCATTCTTGGCGCAGAACCATGAATAGCTTCAAACATAGCATATCGTTTACCGATATTTGCACTTCCTGCAGTACCAACACCGCCTTGGAACTCTGCAGCTTCATCAGTAATTATATCACCATAGAGATTAGGAAGTACAACAACCTGAAAATCTCTTCTACGTTTTTCATCCACTAGTTTTGCTGTCATGATATCAATATACCAGTCATCTGTTTTAATATCTGGATACTCTTTCGCAATTTCACGGAAGATATCTAAGAACTTGCCATCTGTAGTCTTAATGATATTTGCTTTTGTTACTGCAGTAACTCTAGTCTTACCATTTGCTTTTGCATATTCAAAGGCTGCACGGATGATACGCTCAGTTCCCTGAGTTGTTACAACCGTAAAATCTACACCTAAATCTTCTGTAACATGAACGCCTTTACTACCAACTGCATAAGCACCTTCTGTATTCTCACGATAGAA
>JAQXNU010000122.1 GCA_029098165.1 Clostridiales bacterium | reverse complement strand
TATTCATATCACAGCTTCTTCTGCATATGATCAAACTATGGCAGAGAAGATTCAGTCTTCTATGAAAGATTACTACGATGGCGTTTGTGATCTTGATACAGCTTGGAACAACTTCTATGATACAGTTATGGGTATTCATCCAGAATTAGTGAAATAGTTAATAGTTCTATATTCAATGCAGCAAGATAGCAATATCTTGCTGCATTATTAAAAAAGCAAAGTGATGAGGTATACTATGAATAAATCAACAAAGAAAAAGAAAAAGTTTGTAAACTATTCAAAATGGGGATACATCTTTTTAATACCATTTTTTGTTACATATGCAGTCTTTTCTTTGATTCCGCTAATTTCAACGTTCTATTACAGTTTCTTTAAATACTTTTTTGCAAATGGTGGATTAGAGAAAGTTGGACCTACATTCGTAGGTTTTGATAACTTTAAAGTATTATTTACAAGCGGGGACTTCTTTAAATATTTTAGCAATACAATGGCTATGTGGATCATTGGTTTCATTCCACAGATTGTATTTGCTTTACTTTTAGCTGTTTTATTTACAAGTAATCGTCTTAGACTGAAACGTCAGGGATTCTTTAAGACAGTAATTTACATGCCAAACTTAATTATGGCATCTGCATTTTCTATGTTAATTTACACAATCTTCACAACCGATGGTCCTATCAACATGATGCTTAAGAGCTGGGGATGGATTGAAGAGCCAATTCGTTTCTTCACAATGGTTGGACCGACTCGTGCTATTATCGGTGGTATGAACTTCATGATGTGGTTTGGTAATACGACCATTATGTTAATGGCAGGTATTATGGGTATCGACCAAGGTCTATTTGAAGCAGCATACGTTGATGGTGCTAAATCATGGCATGTATTTCGTCGAATTACCTTACCTTTATTAAAACCAATTTTAAGCTATACTTTAATTACATCATTAATCGGTGGTATTCAGATGTTTGATGTTCCACAGATTATCTCCAATGGTATGGGTACACCTAATAAGACAACACAGACTATTGTTATGTTACTGAATCAGAAGCTTACACCTAGTATGAATTATGGTTCTGGTGGTGCAATTTCAGTTATTCTTTTCATTATAACTGCAATCTTAAGTATGATGGTATATAACACAATGAAAGATAAAACAAGCAATAGTTTTGATAAATATAATAAAAAGCAAAAAGCAAAGAGGGGAGCATAATGAGTAAGAATACAGAAAAGTCAAGCCAAATAAAGATTAAGAACAGCTCAACAGGGCTTAGGGTTAACAGGACATTATCTTACATATTATTAGTACTTCTTGCTATCCTTTGCTTGTTTCCGTTCTATTTACTAGTGATCAATGCAACTAGATCACATGCTCAGGTTTCTACTGGTTTCTCCTTGATTCCAGGAAAACATTTATTTAAGAATATTAATGGTGTTCTACAAAATTCAACATTTACTGTTGGCTCTGGTATGAAAAACAGTTTAATTATCGCCATCTTATCTGCATTTTTGACAACTTATTTCTCAACATTAACAGCTTATGCAATTCACATGTATAACTTTAAATTAAAGAAGTTTGCTTTTACGTTCATTATGATGATTATGATGGTTCCTACACAGGTATCTGCATTAGGTTTCTTGGATTTAATTGATAAGATGCATTTAAGAGATACGTTGTTGCCATTGTATTTACCAGCAATTGCGTCTCCAATCACTTTCTTCTTTATGAAGCAATATATGGAGAGTGTACTTCCAGGAGAAATTGTTGAAGCAGCACGTGTAGATGGAGCTCATGAATTTAGAACATTTAATACTATAATTATTCCAATTATGAAACCAGCATTAGCAGTACAGGCAATTTTTGCATTTGTTGGTAGCTGGAACAATTACTTTATGCCAGCTCTTGTTATCAGTTCACAGAACAAGAAAACGTTGCCAATTCTTATGGCTGGTTTAAGATCAGCTAGTTACCAAAACTTCTCATTATCCCAGCAATATGTTGCGATTTGTATGGCAATCGTACCATTGATGATCATGTATTTCATCTTATCGAAATATATCATCGCTGGTGTTACATTAGGAAGTGTTAAGGGATAAAATAAGTAAAGTACAAAGTTGTTGATCTATTAATAGCTATCCTTTTTTAGGGCCCAAGAGGTTTTCCTCTTGGGCCCTTTTTTGGGTTCACTGGAAGGATTGAGTAGGATATGAAAAAAGTGATAGAGGTGGAAGGATGTTGCGATGGAAATTGTGGATGATATGAGGTAGGATGAAGTTAGAATTTTTAGCGAGTTTTTAACAACCTTAGATGTAACAAAGTGATATTCTAGAGTAAAGCAAAAAAAACAGGGGTAGTGGCTTTTTTGAGAACCTAGTGATATTAAACTGATTTTGATTAATTGACAATACATGTTGAAAATACACAAAAAATGGAATTTGGCATAATTCTTTCATTATTGACAAGAAAGCTAGATAGTGGTATCATTGATTGGATTTTCTCAAAAAACACATTTAATAAGAAGAAAGAGCTTTTATTCTTTCTTTGAAATATGAGAGGAAAGTGTGGTGATAGTATGTATTTATTGTTTTTTGCATTATGGGTGATCCTTAATGGCAAGCTTACGCTTGAGATTGCATTGTTTGGTATTGGTATTTCTGCTGCAATGTATTTCTTTATCTGTAAGTTCATGGATTATAGCCCAAAAACTGAACTGAGAATTGCAAAGAATTTCTTCCGCGGAATTCATTATGTTTATGTTTTAGTGTGCGAGATCTTCAAAGCCAATTTTCAGGTGATGCACTTGATATTATCATCAAAGCTTGAAGTAGAACCTACTATGTATTATTTTAAGACAAAACTTAAAAAGGAATCTAGCAAGGTTGCTTTAGCAAATTCCATTACGTTAACCCCTGGTACCATTACGGTTACGTTAGAGGATGATGAGTATTGTGTACATTGTTTGGATAAGGAATTAGCAGAAGGGATGGACTCTTCCATTTTTGTGCAGTTACTTACAAAGATGGAGGAAGTGTAAGACAAAGAAGTTTTACCGTATTACTTCGCTAAGATTAGATAGAATGTCTTATCGCATTCAGGCAAGTAAGCCAGTAACTTCGATTAATTTAGATCATCATTACAATGTAAAAAAGAGTAGGAGGCCATATGGAGACATTAAGTCAAGCATATGAGTATTTATTTGTAGGAGCAATCGTTGTATTAGCTCTTTTGATTTTTTGCTGCTTGATTCGAGCAATTAAAGGACCTACAATCTCTGATCGTATTGTTGCCATTAACATGATCGGTACAATGACCATCATGATTATTGCGATACTCGCTGTCAAGATATGTGAAGGCTATTTAGTTGATGTAGCAATTATCTATGCCATGATCAGTTTCTTAGCAGTAGTTGTGTTAACAAAAGTGTTCATGGGAGTTTATAAGGAACGTGAAGAAGCACGCAAGAAAAAGGAACTCGAACAAAGTCAAAAGGAGATGAATTAAAATGGGTGATTGGTTACGTTTTATTGTGGCTGCAATATTCATAATTGGTGGACTCATCGTATCAGGAATTGCAACCTTTGGTTTGTTCAAATTCAAATTTGTGTTAAATCGTATGCATGCTGCAGCAATGAACGATACGCTAGCAATTTTATTCGTTTTATTGGGACTGATTGTAGTCGTTGGATTTGATTTTATATCCTTAAAATTATTATTGATCATTTTATTCTTGTGGTTTGCATCCCCTGTTGCAAGTCACTTAATTGCACGTTTAGAAGTTGCAGTAGATAAAGATGTGAAAGATGAATGTGAGGGGGTAAAATAATGGGATTTTTTGAATTTGTCTTACTTACATTCTTAGTGGTATGTGCATTAGCCGCTTCATTTAGTAAAAATCTGCTTACATCCATCGTTATTTTTATGTCGTATTCTGTTATCATGTCAATCATCTGGATCATCTTAGAATCTCCAGACTTAGCGATTACAGAAGCAGCAGTAGGTGCTGGTGTAACGAGTGTACTTTTCTTCATTACATTAAAGAAGATTCATGCTATGAAAGGAGAAAAGGAAGATGAGCAGACAAAGAAGTAATTACGAGAACACGTTATGGCGTAAATTCGAGCGATGGGTCAATGGAGAAGATAACTCTTCTATGGAAGCTTCCGAAAAGCATGAAGAAAAAATTCAGAGAATCTCCAAAGAACAACAGCAGGATGTCGTTGACTTTGAAGCAACTGCCGAAGACGTTAATGAATTGATCTCGAAAGAAAAGAAGAGAAAAATAGAAGCTCTTTATCGTAAATATGAAAATTGGCCGCAGACCAAAGGTATCAAGATCTTTACCGGTTTATACCGTGCAATGGCTGTTATCTTATGTGCCTGTATCATAGCTTTGTTACTGATCACAGTTTCTTATTTACCGGAGTTTGGTAATGCAAATAATCCAGCAAATAATGAAGTACCAGAGCGTTATATAGAAAACGGAATTGAAGAAACTGGAGCTGTCAATTTTGTTGCTGGTATGATCTTAGACTACCGTGCATTTGATACATTGGGTGAATCCCACGTATTATTTATCGCTGCCTGCTGTGTATTGATCTTACTTCGTGCGGATAAAAAGAAAGAAGACAAGAAGAAAGAGCAAAAGAAGAATATTACATGTGTAGTTGCAGACGGCAATGATCGTATCTATGAACCAAAGAACGATAAGATATTACAAAAGATCGCATTTATCTTGGTTCCTCCGATCATCATTTATGGTATCTATGTTGTACTTAACGGTCATTTATCACCAGGTGGTGGTTTCTCTGGTGGTGCAATTATCGGTGCTGGATTAATTCTTTATACAAATGCATTTGGATTTAAGAAGACAAGCGAGTTCTTTACGTATAAGACATTCTCAACCGTAACTGTTTGCTCCTTATTATTCTACGCCGGTGCGAAGAGTTATTCCTTCTATACAGGTGCCAACCATCTTGAAAGTCATATTCCAAAGGGAATCCCTGGAAATATTTTAAGTTCCGGTTTGATCCTTCCTTTAAATATTGCAGTTGGTTTGATCGTCGCATGTACGATGTATGGCTTTTATTCGTTATTTAGAAAGGGAGGCATGTAAGATGTTAAAAATGTTATTTAACAATTATTACGAAACCGTAGCCGTAATCTTATTCGGTATCGGATTCACAACCCTTCTGCTTCATCGTAACATGATCAAGAAGATCTTAGGTTTAAACATTATGGATACTGCCGTTTATTTATTCTTGGCAGCCAAAGGGTATATCTATGGTGGTGTTGCACCAATCTTGGTGGAAGGCTCCAAAGAAGTTACCTATGTCAATCCGATACCAAGTGGTCTTGTACTTACAGGTATCGTAGTATCTGTTTCGAGTTCAGCGCTAATGTTGGCTTTAACAATACGATTATACAAGAGATATCATACACTCGATATTGATCAGATGTCGATGTTAGCAAAGAAGGAGGAAATGTAATGGATTTGATACAAAACTTCCCGTTTTTCTGCATCATTATGTGTCTTGCGTCTGGTGTAATATGCTCTGTACTTTCCGGAAAAACAGCGAAGCGCGTATGCTTAACATTAGTTACCGTACTTGGCATTATGAACGTATGTGTACTTTGTTACGTGTTGAAGACTGGCGAAAGCTACACATTTATGATGGGACATTTTCCAGCACCTTGGGGAAACGAACTTCGTATTGGTGTATTAGAAGCATTAATGGCAGTATTCTTCTGTGTCATTATGTTGTTATCTTTAGTTGGGGGTATCAAGTTCGTATTCGAAGATATCGAAGATACAAAGACAAATCTTTATTTTGTCATGATCAACTTAATGATGAGTTCATTACTTGCTTTGATTTACACAAACGACTTATTTAACGCTTATGTTTTTGTTGAAATAAATACAATTGCTGCATTTGCTTTAATCATGATCCGTAACAATGGTCATTCTTTAGTGGCAGCAGCAAAATATATCATCATGAGTGCACTCGGTTCTGGTTTGATCTTGATGGGGCTCTCTATGATTTACGACTTAACAGGACACTTATTAATGTCCAATGTAAAAGAACAAATTTCATTGATCAATGCAAATGGAAACTATGCGATGCCGTTAACGGTTGTCATTGGTTTGATTTGTGTAGGTTTAGCAATTAAGAGTTCGTTGTTCCCATTCCATTCCTGGTTACCAGATGCGTATGGTTACTCCACAGCTTCATCCTCCGCAATCCTTTCCTCTTTAGTTTCTAAATCGTATATCTTCTTACTGATCAAGATTTTCTACCGTGTCATCGGTATGGATGTAATGGTTGATCATAAGATTACAAACGTATTATTTGCATTCGCAATCATCGGTATGTTGATGGGTTCCATTCGAGCAATCAATGCACATGATATTCGTCGTTTGATCGCTTTTTCCTCCATCGCCCAGATTGGTTATATCTATATGGGAATCGGTCTTGGAACCCAAGCTGGTATGATCGCAGCAATTTTCCACATCATGTCCCATGCAGCTTCTAAAGCAATGTTATTTATCGCAGCTCGTGGATTATCTGAAGTTTCCGGTGGAAGCAAAGATTTTTCTGATCTTAAGGGAGCTGGATATCGTAACAAGATTGCAGGTGTTGCGTTCGCAGTTGGTGCACTCTCTATGGTAGGTATTCCATTGTTAGCAGGTTTTACTTCTAAAGTATACTTTGCAGAAGCAGCAGTTATTGCTAGTCCTAAGAAGATGTGGATTGCCATGGTTACTTTAGCAATCAGTACAATCTTAAATGCAATTTACTTTATCCGTGCAACAATCTCTATCTATACACCTAGAAATGAGCATTACGCAGTACCTGGGTATAAATGTGCAAAGACAATGACAGTTGCTTTAGTTTTATTTATTATTTTAAACTTCTTCCTTGGTATTTTCTCGAATTCAATTGTTCAAGCAATTGAAACAGGCCTTGGAATGTTTGCATAGGGGGATTCAACATGAACGAAAGTATGATTTTAATACCAGTGTTGCTCCCGATTGTTGCAGCCTTGGTAATGTTAGCAATCAAGCCATTTCGTAAAAATCGTAATGGACTTAACTTGTATGTGATCGGTGTGACAACACTGGTTACAGCTCTTACCGTTTTTGCATGCTTTAGCAGTGAGAGAGTAAAAGTATTTGAAATCTTTTCTGGTATTGATATAGCATTTAAGATTGATGATCTAAGTAGATTGTTTGCTGTGTTAACAGTAGCAATGTGGTTATCATCAAGCATCTTCCAGAAAGAATACTTAAAACATGAAAAAGATGAAGTTAGATATCATTTCTTCTTCTTATGTTCTTTAAGTGCTTTGCTTGGAATCTGTTTTTCCAGCAACTTAATCACTATGTATCTTTTCTATGAGATGATGACATTGATGACGTTCCCACTTGTTATCCATTCTTTATCAAAAGAATCGATCGTAGCAGCAATGAAGTATATCTTCTACTCTATGGGTGGTGCGTTCTTAGCGTTAGTTGGTGTATTCTACTTAAACCGTTTCGTCGATTCTTATGAATTCGTTGCCGGCGGTCAGTTAAATGCAGCAGCGGCGGACTCGAAAAGTTTAGTATTATTTGTAGTATTTTGTATGATTATCGGTTTTGGTTCCAAAGCTGGTATGTTCCCACTTCATGGTTGGTTACCAGTAGCCCATCCAGTAGCTCCAGCTCCAGCCTCTGCATTGATGTCTGGTAATGTGACAAAAATGGGTGTCTTAGCAGTCATCCGAGTAATCTACTATGTAGTAGGTGTTAACTTCTTAACTGGAACTTGGGTTCAGTATGCATTCTTAAGCATAGCGTTATTGACTGTTGTTATGGGTTCTATGATGGCGTACAAAGAGCAGATTCTCAAAAAACGTCTCGCATATTCCTCTATCAGCCAAGTATCTTACGTGTTATTTGGTGTCGCTTTAATGAATCCAATCGGATTACTGGGCGGTTTAATGCACGTTGTGTACCATTCCATCGTTAAGAATACGTTGTTTATGTCAGCTGGTGCAATCATTTATAAGACTGGCAAGACAAAAGTCAAAGAATTGCTTGGTATCGGAAAAGAGATGCCAATCGTTATGTGGTGTTACACAATTGCATCCTTAACGTTAATCGGTATTCCTCCAACATCTGCATTCCTAAGTAAATGGTACCTAGCAGAGGGTGCTTTAAACAGTTCTACTGGTGTAATCCGTTATCTTGGACCAGTATTATTGATCGTCAGTGCTTTATTAACAGCTGGTTATTTATTCACAATTACGGTCAACGGATTTTTCCCTGGTAAAGATTACGACTATAAAGCATTAGAGAAGAGAGAACCAAATGCACTTATGACTGTTCCATTACTAACTCTTGCAACAGCAGCGTTATTATTCGGAATGTTCCCAACTGCATTGATGGATTTCTTGAAACAGATAACAACTACATTATTCTGATGAAAGATGGGAGCTATTATGGATCTTATATATTTAATTATACCGATATTATTACCAATCATCGGCGGTGCTATTCTTCCATTGTTTAAATTTCAGAAACGTCAATGTAGACAGTGGTATGTAATGGCCGTTGTAGTAGCAACTTCTTGTTTTACATTCTTACTTCTTGCAAATCGCCCAGAAGGTACAATTCAGGCAATTAACTTGGCAGGACGTTTGGAAGTTTGCTTTCACTTAGATGGACTTGGTTCTGTATTCGCAGGTTTGATTGCAGCACTTTGGCCATTCGCAACACTTTATGCTTTTGAATATATGAAGCATGAAGGAAAAGAAAATAAGTTCTTTTCTTACTATACAATGACTTATGGTGTCACAATCGGTATCGCATTTGCTGCGAACTTAATGACATTATATATGTTCTACGAAATGTTAACTTTAGTTACGTTACCTTTAGTTATGCATGCGATGAACAAAAAGTCCATTCAGGCAGGTCGTAAATACGTATTCTATTCCATCGGTGGTGCAGCATTTGCATTTATCGGATTTATCTTTATCTTACAGTATGGTAATAGCATTGATTTCGTATTCGGCGGTGTCTTAGACATGGCTAAGGTTGGCGATAAGTCAAACTTATTATTATTCGTTTATGTACTTGCAGTACTAGGTTTTGGTGTGAAAGCAGCAATCTTTCCATTCCACGGATGGTTACCAACTGCTTCTGTAGCTCCAACTCCAGTTACCGCTTTGCTTCATGCAGTAGCAGTCGTTAAGGCTGGTGCGTTTGCGATCATGAGAATCACTTACTATAGTTTTGGTACCGACTTTTTATATGGTACTTGGGCGCAGAATGTGATCTTGATCTTTGCGATTGCAACGATTATCTTTGGTTCTGGCCGTGCGGTAAAAGAACAGCATTTAAAGAGAAGATTGGCTTACTCTACCGTAAGTAATCTTTCCTACATCATATTTGGTATTGCGTTAATGACTCCAGCAGGCCTCGTTGGTGCACTAGCTCATATGATTTGTCATGCAATTATGAAGATTACATTGTTCTTCTGCGGCGGTGCGGTTATGTATAAGACTCATCGCGAGTATGTATATGAAGTTCGTGGTCTTGGTAAGAAGATGCCAGTGACCTTTGCAAGTTTTACTCTTGCTTCGTTAGCATTGATTGGTGTTCCACCTTTAGCTGGTTTCATTAGTAAATGGAATTTAGCGACTGCGGCAACTTATGTGGAAAGCCCATTAGCAATGGTTGGTGTGATCGCATTATTGTTATCTGCACTTTTAACAGCAATATACTTGTTCCAGGTGATCCTTCGTGCTTATTTCCCAGGACGTGACTTTGATGCTACTTCCGTGGATGGCTGCGAAGATCCAAACTGGTTTATGAAGTTACCATTAGTACTTTTCTGTATCGCAATCGTTGTGATTGGTGTTCATTCCATTCCTATGGTAGAATTTTTTCAAAAGATTGCGACAGGACTTATGTAAGAAAGGATAGGAAGCTATGGAAGGCAATATTATGTTATTATTTCTCACCATATGGCCGATGATCGGTGCAATCCTTTCTTATGTCATTGGTAGAAAAAATAAGAATTTGCGTGATTACTTCGCAGAATTCGTTACAATCGTAGAATTTGTTACGTTACTTGTACTTTGTGTACAGGTCGTTGGCGGCAAAGAAGCAGAATTCGTATTGCATGATTTCTGCGCTCGTGGCCTTTATCTAAAAGCTGACGGGTTCCGTGCCGTTTATGCATTGATTGCAGGATTTATGTGGATGATGACAACATTATTCTCTAAGCAGTATTTTGCACATTACCGCAATCGCAACCGTTATTATTTGTTTATGTTATTAACGTTAGGTGCAACCGTTGGCGTATTCTTATCTGCTGACTTGTTCACAACGTTCATCTTCTTCGAGATGATGTCCTTTACTTCTTATGTATGGGTTGCTCACGACGAAGAAAAAGCCTCCTTACGTGCTGCTGAAACTTATCTTGCAGTTGCAGTTATTGGTGGTATGATCATGTTAATTGGTTTATTCCTTTTAAATTTCAAAGCTGGCACGTTAAATATGGACCAACTTCTTGCAGCTTGTGCAGCAGTGGAAGATAAGACATTGATTTATGTAGCTGGTGGATGTTTATTATTTGGTTTCGGTGCGAAAGCGGGTATGTTCCCACTTCACATTTGGTTACCAAAGGCTCATCCAGTAGCTCCAGCTCCAGCCTCCGCTTTACTTTCCGGTATCTTAACTAAGACTGGTGTATTCGGTATTCTTGTGATCAGCTGTCAAATGTTCTTACACGATGCAGCATGGGGCAAGTTGATCTTAATGCTTGGTGTTGTTACCATGTTTGGTGGCGCAGTGTTAGCGTTATTCTCCATCGACTTAAAGAGAACACTTGCTTGTTCTTCCATGTCACAGATCGGTTTTATCTTAGTTGGTGTTGGTATGCAAGGAATCCTTGGCGAGCACAATGCATTAGCAGCTCGTGGTACGGTACTTCACATGGTAAACCATTCATTAATTAAGTTAGTATTATTTATGGCTGCCGGTGTAGTATTCATGAATCTTCACAAGCTTGACTTAAATGCAATCCGTGGTTTCGGCCGTAAGAAGAAAGCATTAATGTTCTCCTTCTTAATGGGTACGTTAGGTATCGGTGGTATTCCACTTTGGAATGGTTATGTTAGTAAGACGTTACTTCATGAGAGTATCGTCGAGTACGCTGAGATGATTGAAGGAACTGCTGATGCATCCACGTATGTTGCAGTTGAATGGATCTTCTTGATCACTGGTGGTTTAACGGTTGCTTATATGCTGAAATTATTCATCTGTCTTTTTATTGAGAAGAATGCCGATCAGGCGAAGATGGAAGCATCCGATAAGAACTACATGAACAGAAAATCCATGTTTGCTTTAGTTACTTCCTCTATCGTTCTTCCAATCTTAGGTTTCTTACCAGGAATGACCATGGATAAGATCGCAGATGCAACAAGTGAGTTCATGCATGCACATCATCCAGAACATGCAGTTCATTATTTTAACTTTACCAACCTTAAGGGTGGTTTGATTTCCATCGCAATCGGTGTGATCATTTACTTTGGTTTTGTAAGAACTGCATTGATGAGAAAAGATGAAACAGGCACAAAGGTTTACGTGAACATTTGGCCAAAGTGGTTCGATCTAGAGAACGGTATCTACCGTCCATTGATCCAGCACTTGATTCCATTCGTATTAGCTGTGATCTGTCGTGTATTTGATAAGTTATTCGACTGTATCGTTTATCTCATTGCTAAGTTTATCCTTGGACCAGTGAAGACTCGTAAACAGATTACGGTTGGTACAAGATTCACTTATGTCCTTGGAACGATTATGGATGATATCGTGAAGTTCTTAAATAAGACAATTACTAAGAAACGTCCAATCAAGAGAAGCTTTGTAGAATACTTTGCAGTTGGTCAGACTGAGGTAAGCAGAACTAGTAAGTTAGTGACTCGTTCCGTTTCCTTCGGTTTATTGATGTTCTGCGTTGGTTTATTGATGACATTAGTTTATCTGTTGATGGTGAGTGTTTAAGGTTATATTGAGATAGAAAAATCCCGCACGGTTTGTGTGGGATTTTTTTGTGGGCATAATATAATGATTTCTTATATTCATACCCAATTTAGCTTGATTGGCACTTGCTTTTGGTCCAAATTGGGCATAAATCGTGGCTTTAAAGATTTTATATCTAAGTTTTTTAATATATGTGATGTGAGTTGATGAGGTATTTGAGACGATAGGAGTAGAAGATTTATTACAGACAAAAGGTAGATTAGCTTAATTAGTAAAAATCACAGAAAAGATACTAAAACGAAAAATAAAGGTAGATACTCCAGGCAGTTATCTAAGGTTATTGTTGCAATATAAATAATTAAGGAATGATTTCATGATCGAATGATTACGAATAAAAGAAAACAGAAAATATAGAACAATAGCAATTCTGATATGTATTGATACAGTACTAATAATCTTTCAATATGCTATTAAAAGAAGAGTCGTTACATTTCCAGTTTCAAAAGATATCTCTAACTTTTGTCTGTGGGGAGATAAATTGCTTTTGTTAGTTCACCTTGTTTGGCATAATGCAATCTTCCTTTATGCTTTATTGCTATTATTTTAATTCAATAAAAAGAAAAAGCAAAAAAGTAATGGAAATAAAATGTCAAGGTATCCTATTGTATTATTTTGTAAAATAGTATTGATATGTCTAGAAATTAAGTATAATATATTAGTATTAAAAGATAAATCAGAACAATTAAAATGAGGTTGAAGTGTGGTGACAATCGTAGAAAGGAGTACATATGAAACTTCTAGAATATAGATGTCCATGGTGCGGAGAATTATTTCATGACCCATCAAAAATCGATAGTACAAGGTTATATTTTACGGAATTCGACCACTTTGCAGTAAAAAGTGATTTTAAGAAGTACTATATTTTTTGTGGTAAACAAAAAATCGGAGAAGGAAGGATTGAGATCGATCAAAGATAAGCTGGGGGGAGCAATGATGAGATTTACATTGATTCCCATAGTTTTTCGAATGTCTCATCAATAGTTACGGAAAAAAGACCTGAAAAAAGACCTGAAAAAAGACACAATTTAATATAAAATATAATTGTATAGGAAAGGGGAGGGTTTTGTGACAGATTTGTATACGACAGGTTTTGATAGAAGTTTTGGTCCATTTGCAATCTTCTTTGGAATCCTGTTTCTCATAGTAGTTGGTATCTTTGTTACTTTGGCTATTAAGGGAATCATGCAGTGGAATAAAAATAATCATTCTCCAGTTTTGACGGTAGTTGCCACCGTTGTAGCTAAACGACAGGAAGTATCTCATAGTTCAGATTTGGATAGTGAAACCATGAATTCGAGTTCAACTACATATCACTATGTAACATTTCAGGTCGAGAGTGGGGATCGAATGGAATTTTTAGTTCATGGATCAGAATATGGAATGTTAGTTGAAGGAGATAATGGTCGCTTGACATTTCAAGGAACTCGCTACAAATCATTTGACCGCATGAACATATAGGATGGGGTCTGGAATACTATTAGGATAAAAAAGGATAAAGTACATTTAGGAGGATGAAACAATGGCTCAAGCTAGTAATAAGAGTGGGGGAATGGATCATAGTGATTTGAAACTAATCAACAAAAAAAGTATTCTCTGTTATAGCATTATCAGTGCAGCTTTGTCTGTTTGCTATATTGTTGAGCTCATGAAACAATCAAGAGAACTTGGGTATGTCGTATTATTATTAGCAATATTATGGGGCACATTTGCTATATGTGAAACCATATATAAGATAAATCCAAATTCACAGCGAATTAAGGAAGTTATACTTGTTGGCTTTGGAATATTTTATACAATTGCTCTTTTTACAGGGGTATCTTCTTTTGTATTTGCTTATGCATTCCCATTACTTATTGTGTCAACAGTATATCGTGATGTAAAGCATAGTATCATCAGTGGTATATGTACGATTGGTGTAAATATTGTTTATATTGTGGTTCAATTTATTCAGAATAATGTTACGAAACAAGATATTGTTGATTACGAGATTTAGCTTGCAGTGCTTACATTAGCCGCATTCTTTATGGTAATTATAGCTAAGCTGACAAATGAATTGTTCCAGTTAAAGCTAGAACAGATTCATAAGGAAAAAGAGAATCAGAGTATAGTTTTGAAACAAGTTGTAAATGTTGCCAAAACTGTTTCGGAAAAAATTAATGAAATCAGTAACGAAGCCCGTCAAATTAAGGAACAGTCTACTCATGAACAGAATGCCATCGAACAGATTGCAAGTGGTACATCGGAAGTAGCAAATAATATACAAAATCAGCTATTAATGAGCAACAATATTACAGAACTTACCGATGAGACAAGTTGTATCGTTACTGATATCTTAAATCAGTTTAATAGTACGAAGGAAAATACATCGACTGGATCAACCAATATGGAGGAATTGATGAGAGCTTCTGTAACATCGCAGCATACCTGTGATACGGTAAGCAATGCTATGAATGAATTGTCAAAGAAGATTTCAGAAGTGGAAGCAATTCTTGGGCTTATTGAAGGAGTTACGAAACAAACTAGCTTACTTAGCTTAAATGCTAGTATTGAGGCAGCAAGAGCAGGGAATGCTGGTCGAGGATTTTCAGTTGTTGCATTGAATATCCAGCAACTTTCAGAAGAAACAAAACAGGCAACTGAAGAGATTAAGAAAATTATTGATATGCTAGGGGAATCTAGTCAGGTTGCGATGAATGCAGTGAATGAACTTGAGTTAGCCAATGATGTTCAGACGCGTTTGATCACAAAGAGTAAAGAAAACTTTGAGGTTATTGAGAAGGATATCTTACATATTACCGAAAAAGTTAATAAGCAATCCCAGCATATGAATAAAGTAAAAGATTCGAATGGTGAAATATCTGTTAGTATTGAGAACGTAAGTGCATTTACGGAGGAGTTAACAGCAAGTGCGGAGGATACAAAGAACCTTACGCAAGAAAACTTAAAAGGAATTCATAGAGTTAACCTACATCTAGAGGATGTTGTAAATCAACTGAAAGATTTAGAAGGTTTAATCTAAAAATAGAGAGAAGATGTTAGAAATGTAAAATAACATCTTCTTTTTTTGCTAGTTATTTAGTAAAATAAGTTAAGATTTATTATTATAAAAAGGACTGAGGATCATTTAGTGAATAGAGGTATAAAAAACAGCATTAAAGATAGCAGCAGCAGTAGTACCTTTTTTGTAATTGGTTATCTAATCTATTTCTTTACGAATTATTATCGTATTCCAGATAACGAGCCAATGACAGTCAAAAAGCCAGTTACGAAGCACGAGCATTTAGCAAAGACGCTGTACTAGCAAATACGAATGGTTCCATAGACTTACTTCTGAAAGAAGATTCGGATTTCTTATTTCTTCAGGAAGTAGATATGAATAGTACAAGAAGCTATCAAGTAAATCAGTATGAGAAGCTTATGCAAGCATTACCGGGTAAGACAAGTATGATGGCAGTAAATTACACTTCAGATAATATAACCGTAGAACAAGTTAATCATATTGATGCTGGATTTAAGTATTCCGATCATAACCCAGTAACATTGCAGTTTATCTTAAATGATTAATCGAATGTGCTGCAAGGTTTGTAAAACTTTGCAGCATCTTAGTATGCATAGAGGAAATACACGATGAAACAAGAGAACGAACAAGAAAAGATAATAAAAGACTATGAAAATTTAATATCATTTTGTAACAGCATGTCAGCGTTATCCTTAGCAAATAATCTACATAAGAAAAAGGTTGACTTTCTTTGTGAGCAGTATTCTAAGGAGAGCGAGGCAGTCACGAGTGCGAACGCATATATCACGATGATGAAGAAAATCTTGTGTAAGAGCTGTGATAATTTATGCAGTAACTATTTCTATAATTACGAACTTTATTACCGTTCCATCGAAGATACCGAAAGAAGTTTTCAACCGATCAAGGAATCTGCAGTAGTGCAGATTGACAGCTTGATGCGAGAATTTTTAGCAAATGTGTTGAACAAAGCTGGTTTGGAATATATTTGGACAAGAGTAAATGGAGATCGTAATGAATTTTATACGGCAGTCCATAGAATGTTCCTTCATTTTGATTTAAATAAAAAGTTGGAGCTTATCGTAAATGATATTAATACAGCATTAGAGTTACGTGCAGCAGAGCTAACGGATGCACTGACTTGGAAAAAAGTTGCCTTGGATGAGAATCCAGAAATTCATCTTTATAATCTTGAACATTCAGATTATAGCCAGTTGATCAAGGAGACGCTTCAGATCCATGGTCAAAATGGAAGTTCGGGCAGTATGATGGATTTTGGGCAGCGATTTATGGAGGAGTTCCTTCCAACGACCAAGATGCGTCAAAAGATAACCGAATTGCGGAAAGCAAAAGTTATTGATAAGATTCAAGAAGATTATGTAAATGACCTAAAGCATCGAAAAGAAGAACTAATTACTATGATTGATCAGGGAATCCAAAAGGTATCCCAGATGATAAAGCAGTATCGGATTACCTCTTTTTTTCAAGTAAATGGGTGCAATATTGAACAGATTCCAGAAGAGATTCTTCGCTTGGAGCAAAAATCAACCGAATTTAAGAAAGAAGATACACAGTGTAAACTGATTCCATATCTTACGTCTGATGGTAAATTCTCTACTATCGTAAGTAGCTATGCAGTAAGATTTCAAGGTCTAGTTGAACAGGATATGCAAAAGCTGAAAGAGGCTTTTTTATCCGCTTATATCTACCCGTGGAAAGATCATTTAGATCATCAGATTGCAAATGATATCCAAAGGTGTAAAACCCAGGGTCAGGAAGCAAAACAGGCAAATATGAGATTGCAGGAGTTTTTAGACTATTCTTATTGTAGTTTTACGGAAATTGCAGATATCACATCACAAATGGATCATTTTAACCAGATTGAATTTGGACCATTAAAAGTTGTCATCGATCAGACGTTACTTTCAGATCTCAATCAGATGAAACTTAAAGTCAAAGAGGAACTACACGAAATAACCTCGAAAAATGAACTTGAGCAGCAAGATAAGATTCGAATTGCAATCAAGGCGATGAATGACATCGCATATCAGAAATTCTTTGAACATTGGTCGATGTCATTAAAAGCAAATGTTCGGGCAATGATTGAACGGAAAGATTTCAGCAACATACCAGCGAGCATTAATTATGAAGTATATTTCAATGAGATGCAGTCTTTTCTTGGAATGGATACAAAGGAATTAGAGAGTATAAAAGAAGTATTGGAGTATGAACATACTGGATCCATCAACTTCTCAAGGTATCAGTTCTTAAAGGTTTCTAGTGAGAATAATAGTTCCAATGAAGAGTTGATTCGCTTCGTCTTAAATCAAGAGATTACCTCCTATCGATTAAAGTTTCCTACAGTTCAAAAGGAGATGAGGGAGATCTATGATCATGCCCTTCGTTTGTATCTCAATGAGTATGCAGAAACAGTTGTTAGAAACAGAATCAATCCGGCTTTGGATAAGATACAAGGTCAGTTTGTGGAAGAGTATCATGCGTATGTTCGAGAGGAACTCCTTCGCGAGAGATATCATTATATGGACTTTACGAAGTATATCCATGTGTATGGGAAGATAGAACCTCAGATTTTGGAATTTATCCTTGGCAATGAAAAGTCATTTCCGATGAATGGAATTGCTTACGTTCACTGGGCGGATGGAACAGCAGTTACCACACAAAACTTTAATCACATTATGCGCACCACACGAGACCGTTGGTTGGGTATTAAGACCCAAGCGGAACAATAAGGCATTATCGTGTACTAGTATCTCTATATGCCCAAAAGTGGTGATTGACAAGGTATTTCATCGCCACAGTGTGGCATAGAACGGATCATTTAAGCTTGTATGCCCAATTAGGATAACATATTAAGAGAATCAAGAAAAAAACATGATAGAACAACTTATTAGTATAAGAAAAAACATTGTCATTCCTACGACGGAATAGTAATAATATGGTTATGATAATGTTTTTTTATGTGCTAAAAAAGATAAGGGAGGTATGGACTATTATGAATTCAGATGTTTATTTATATGGTATGATCTTAGCAACGAATAGTTTTTTATTAGCTGGCGAGTATCCTAAAGCAGATACTTATGGTGAGATTAAGCAGAAATTTCGTTTGCCGGGTGGCGAAACAGGATCTTGTGCAACGGTACTAAATTCTTTAGGAGCTAGTGTGACAATGGATGGCAATCATATCGGTACGAATGTGAAACCAGTCATTGAGAAATTTTATCAGGATAAGAAGGTAGACCTTAGTCCTCTTACATTTGATGAAGCATATGAAGGATTAGAAGATTATGTGATCATTGATCAGAATACAAGAACACCATTCGGTAGTTTTAATGGTTATTATAGTGATTCCATCAAACGTTGGAATACCCCGAAAGAAGAGCATATCTGCCAGGCGAAAGTAGCTGGCATTGATCCATTCTTTGGGGAACAAACGATTCTGGCAGCCGAATTGTGCAAAAAGAATGGAATCCCATATGTGACGATTGACAGTCCTTATGATAGTTATTTACATAGAAACGCTGCGATCAATGTAGTTTCCAATGAATTGATTCGAAGTACATATCCAGATTGTGAGCGTAACGAACTACTGGAACAGTTTATGGAACAAAGTGAGGGATTAACAATTATTACGAATGGTTCGAAAGAGTTTATATATGGACGAAAGTCTACTGGACTGAAAAAATTCAAACCTTATTCCATTCAGGTGGTAAGTACGCTTGGAGCAGGAGATACGTTTAAAGCAGGATGTGTTTATGCATTATTACATGGTATGAGTGATGATGAAACCGTACAGTTTGCGAGTGCATGTTCAGCAGTTGCCTGTACAAGATTTCCATTACCGTTAAATCCACCAACACTAGAAGAAGTTCAGAAGATGATCCAGAGTCGTCCGTAAGAAATCTACTTAAAATGAGATACCTATGTCACCTCCTAGGGCCCTTATATCTAATTTACAGCCTTGCTATCATTTTCTTGGTTGGTACGCACAAACAAGATTGGCTGGTTGAATTTAAGGATAGAACCAAGTAACATGAAGATGTGATACAGAACAATATTGATGAAATCTAAGATTAATAGGAGGAAATGAAGATGAACAATACGATTACAAGAATAGAAGCACTGGAACTGCTGAAAAAATATAATAAGGAGCCTTTTCATATTTTACATGGGTTGACCGTCGAAGGCGTTATGAGATGGTATGCCAATGAACTTGGATATGGGGAGGATGCAGATTACTGGGCAATCGTTGGTCTTTTGCATGATGTAGACTTTGAAGTATATCCAGAGGAACACTGCAAAAAGGCAGTCGATTTATTGAAAGAAGCCAATGTGAGTGATGAGATGATTTATTCCATCTGCTCTCATGGATATGGTCTTTGTTCTGACGTTGAACCAAAACATCAGATGGAAAAAGTATTATTTGCAGCAGATGAGTTAACTGGTTTGATTGGTGCAGCAGCGCGTATGAGACCATCCAAAAGTGTCATGGACATGGAAGTATCAAGCTTAAAGAAAAAGTTTAAGGATAAGAGTTTTGCAGCAGGATGCTCACGAGATGTAATCAAACAGGGAGCCGAGATGCTAGGTTGGGAGTTAAATGAATTATTTGAAAAGACTCTAAATGCAATGAAATCCTGTGAAGAGAATATCCAAAAAGAGATGGAAAGTTGAGTAAAATACAATAAGTGAAGATCTAATAATCCGAACTTAAGGGGCTGTTGCAAAATGTGACTTTGCAGTAGCCCCTTTGTAATGCATTATCGCTTCAACTCGTATACCTGATTTGAAAAGATGTTTTTTTGCTTGTAATAAAACAAGAAAAAGCTAGAACTAAGTGCCCAGGTCATTGGATATGCCCAGAAGATTACTTGAATGTTTTTAAAGTAATGTGTCATGATCGTAATATAGGTGACACGGATTACGCACCAACAGATCAGCATCGTGAACATTGGAATTGTTGATTTCCCAGCACCTCGTAAGATACCAGCGAGGCAATGAGAGAAGGCTAATAAAAAGTAGAAAAATGTAATCGTATGAGCCTGCAAACTTCCAATCTGAATGACATCTACATCTCGGTTAAATAAGGAGATTAGTTGTGGCGCAAATAGATAAAAGATAATTCCAATGATCTCTGCCAGAATACAGGAAGTGATAATTCCAAATCGAGCACCAGACTTGGCACGTTCATACTGCTTGGCACCAAGATTCTGGCTGATAAATGTTGTCATGGAGATCGAAAAAGCCATAATCGGTATAAATGCAAATCCTTCAATCTTAGAATAGGATCCACATCCAGCCATAGCAGTGTCGCCGAATACATTAATATTAGATTGAACGATAACATTAGCAAGCGCAATCACGGAGTTTTGGATACCAGCAGGCAGCCCAATAAATAGCATCTGCTTGATAATATAAGGATTAAAACGAATAAACTTTATATTTAATCGATAAATCTCATTGATGTGTGAGAGACGCCAAAATGCGAGAAAAACGCTGACAGCTTGTGCAATTACAGTTGCAATGGCTGCTCCAGTTACGCCCATATCAAAAAAAGCTACGAAAATAAAGTCGAGTATTACATTTGTAATGGAGGATACTAACAGATAATAAAGTGGGTGTCTTGAATCACCAACTGCCTGAAAGATTCCATTGGCTGCATTATATATGACGATAAAGATCATACCACCAAAATAAGTTCGTACATAGTTCACGGCATCTGTAAATACAGAGTCTGGAGTGCCCATAAGTTGTAGTAAATTAGGAGTAAAGATTACTCCGACGAGACTGAGTACAATGCCAGCGGCAATAGAAAATGCTACGGCATTACCAACGGATTTACGGATCATATCATCGTCTTTTGCACCGAAGAATCGAGAGATAACAACTCCTACGCCGCTAAACATTCCAGAAAAGAACCCAACAAGTAAGAAAATCAATGAACCAGTGGAACTGATTGCTGCGAGAGCCTGTTTTCCAACAAAGTTACCGACAACGAGCGCATCGCAGACATTGTAAAGCTGTCTTTCATTTTTCCTTATACCGAAAAGAAATTGCACTTGGAATTCCAACAGCACTAGAGTTCTTTTGTTGGAATGCATCGAATCTTGTACTAATACGTTTCTTAAATGGTATCAGTATCGAAGCAACAGCAATCTATACGT
>JAQXNU010000121.1 GCA_029098165.1 Clostridiales bacterium | reverse complement strand
TATGCTAATAGGCTTTCCATATTCATCATCATATATGGTTCCATCCTCTTTACATTTCATATTACGCTCCTGCCAACGTAAGGGATGTATCGGTGTTGCAATGGTACAATTCGGTCCAAAAAACACATTATCCCCGATTTTAACAGGGCAGGTATCCAATACAGTAAAATTAAAATTAGCATAACATCCATTCCCCATGGTGATAAATTCACCATAGTCAAAAAAAATAGGTCCTTGTAAATAGCACCCATTACCTCGATTTGGAAGTGGCTCATCTAATATTTCTTTTCGCTTTTCTTCCTCTGTTTCAAAAGTATCATTGTACATCTTTGACAATTTATGTCCTCGAGCTCTCAGCTCAGCTAATCTTTTACCACTAGGATCATATAGTTTTCCAGCAAGCATTTTTTCTTGTTCCGTCATATTACACCTCTCAATTATTTCACTTGACTATTTTTCTCTGTTGTGGAGGATTCCACCGTAAAACACCAGGGCATCATCTGCCCCATAAACCTTTGGTTCCGCACCAATGGTTCCTCAAAATACACTGTTAGTTTTCCGATTTCTTTGTCCATGACAATCCCTCCTTCATAAATTGATGAACAAAGAATGGACAACCCGGAGGGGCAGGTTACTTACCCTGACAAGCAGGACGGCCGGGCTACCTACCGGCTCTAGCATGCATTGTTGCACACGTTGCGTTTTTATCTTTGTTTTCTATAATCAAGCCATACGGCTGGATTAACAATTTCTAATGCATAAATATAATTTCATCTGATCAATGAGCGTTACGTTGCCTCATGATTAAAGTCATGATTTCAACGTCTTCTAATCGTAAACAATAGCATATTATGTCAAATTTTACTACCATGGTTTACCATAACCAACGGTGTAGAATAGCTCTCCTTTTTCTTACCTTCAATCGTCTTTTCATGTTTTTTCTACACATGGAAAACGCCCCAGCCAAAACTGGAGCGCCATCCTACTTCTATATTAAATCACCTTAATCAAACAGGTTCGACATTACCACTGCTTATGACAAGACTAATACTTAACCGCTTACTATGCGTCTTGAATTACCTTTTTAAAGATATGTCATTTTGTGATTTTGTTTCATCCAACAATATCGAGCAGACGTCCTGTAATATCTGCCATATTGGCTGATATCTGTTTGCTACTCTCAGAAATCTCTGTATTTGCATCCACCACGCTTGTAATCTTCTCAATTTCAGTCATAGCCTGTCCGACAACTGTCACGTTTTTACGAACCATGTCTGCGATCTGTTCCACACCTGCATTGGCACGCTCAATCTCTCCAACAACACTTTCAAAAGTGTTGGCTGTATCCTGCGTCAGTTTCATTCCATCACTGATTGCATGGATCGAATTGCTTATCAATTCATTCGTTTGCTTTGCCGCCTGTGCACTCCTAGTAGCAAGATTGCCTACCTCTGTTGCCACTACTGCAAAACCTTTTCCCACATCACCAGCTCTAGCTGCTTCAATGGAGGCATTGAGGGCAAGGAGATTGGTCTGACTAGCAATCTCATCAATCTCAACAATGATTTGCTCAATCTCTCTAGACATATTGTTGATTTTCTCAATGGCGTTCTGCAACTCTGTCATCTGCTTTTGGGTATCCAGAATTGTACCAACTGCCTCCTCCGTGGTCTTAGTCACCTGAACTGTAGCATCCGCACTACCGTTAAGTTCATCAACAAGAGTTCCCATTACCTGCTCCAAATCATTTACTGACTGCTTTTGTTGTTCTGTACCTCGGAAAATATCCTCTGCGCTAGACAATGTCTGCTGTGACACTATTCTTAGTTCTCTACATACATCTTTAATATTCTCAACAATAGATACTGTATTCTCCATGTCCGTTTTCTGTTGAATCAGCAGATTCTCATTATCCTTCATACTATCTCGTATGCTGTCGACCATCGTATTTATGTCCCGTGATAGTTGTGTAAATTCAGGATTGCTCTCCTCATCTGCAATTACATCAAAATCGCCGCCTGCAATCTTTTTCATGGATGCAGCAAGCCTATTTATTCCCTGCACAATCTTGACATCAACAGTTCGGTTAATCGCAACAAGCAATGTGATAAATATTACCAATATACTAATTGCTACAACAAATGTCTGATTTGTTCTTGTCTCATAGTATTCACCTGATGGAAGAAACGTACCGATTATCATTCCATCATATTCTTCTGAACGGTAATAACCTTTCGTTCCGTCAATTCCGGTCTTGCCATGCCCTTCTGTAACCACCAATCCCGCCTCAGCAGCGTCAGTGCCAATTAATGTCTCATTCGGATGTGCCAGTATCTGTCCACTTTCTTTGTCTATGGCATAAACATAACCATTATCACCATAATCTATGTCCTTCATAACCGCATCAATTTTAGTATTGACAAGAGTTTCCTCAAGTATCTCCGGACGTATTCCAACCTGCACAAATCCTTTCGCATCCAGTCTGGCTACTCCTATGTACTGAATCACAGTGCCCTCAATGACATTTTGTTGTGGCTCCTGTACAATCTCAATCGTTGGGTCATCAATAATTGCCATAAACGCTGCCGATTGCTCACCACTATTCATATCAAATCCAATATAATCACTGATTGTACTATTCGTGATAATACCGTTTTTGTCAATGACATGAAGTTCATTAACCATCAGCTTCTCACAGATTTCCTGAAGCCTTTTATCATCTGTTAGCACCGCTTCATCAGATGCCAAAATTTCAGCAAATGCCCGCGTTTTAGCTAGATTATTCTCACTAAGGCTGTTAGTAAGTTTTTCAATCTCATTGTCATTGCTCATCAACTTCTCTTTGATCATCTCAAGCTTCTCCGCTGACGATTCCGCATTGTTATTCTGCGCCACAAAAGTCTGCAGAACAAATATAAAAACAATTGTAACAACAAAGGCTGCAATCATATAACTAAGCAGTCTCCTAGTAAACATTTTTTTCATAGAGATACCTCACTTTCTTTTGTGATTAGTGTCAAAAGCTATCTTTTTTCTAGATCCTAAAAAGCATTGGTTTATTGGAGGTTTACAAAGAAAAAAGTTTGTTCATCATAGGCGCTACAAAACGCTCTATGATTGACTATCAGGTATCATACAACCACGGTATTGAACCATTTTTCCTTAGACCTCACTAACATAACAACGATAAGTCTATCATGAAGTAACAATGCAGTCTCAGTCTGGCACTACTTAACATATCTACAGTTTTCAATGTTCCTATGAGCCCTTTTCTTTTGCTCAATTCTTTCATAGATCAATTGATACTATCAATGTATGTAAATTATTAACCACTCTCCATATATAATGGTCGTATACATATATTATAGTAAACGACCGTTCATTTGTCAAAAAAAGAGAGAGATCCAATCACATCAATTACTTTTCCCTTTTTCTGCACAGACAGATAACCCAAACCGTCTATTGTTGTCTTCTATCCCGTCTTTCGATCTTCATTTCTCTTTTTTTACGATACATTCTTTTATCTGCATGTTCAAATACACTGTCATAATCTGCATGTTCCTTAGGGTATTCTGCCATACCAAAAGCAATCGATAAAATCACTTTTGGCAGATCTGGCAAAGGATAATTCATACCCTCTTCAAATTTCTTAAGTAATTCGGTCCGATTTTTATAATCATCCGTAGATAGAATTGCAACAAATTCATCTCCACCAGTCCTAAAGATAAAACTCTTTGAAAACACACGACAGATGTACTTTGCTGCTTCCTTAATGAGCAAATCTCCAAACTCATGCCCATAAGTATCATTTGTCTTTTTCAGAAGATTCAGATCAAAAGCTATCACTGCGTATTCATCAAATTGGTTGTCTCTATTCTCTTTGATGCTTGCCACCATTTCTAAATAACTCGTTCTATTTCCTATTCCGGTAATCGCGTCGGTACGAGCAAGATTATTCAGCTTTTCTATGTAACTCTGAGTATTTTTGGCCATCTTGGAAATACCCTCTGATAATTTCTGAACCTCATCCCTTGTATCAGAAATATATTGACTCGACCAATCACCCTCAGCGTATTGTTTCGTAATCTCTGTTAATTTTTCTAATGGATATATGATTCTTCTGGTTCGTCTCAATATTACAATCGATGTAATAACGAAGATCAAAGCTGTAATCAAGATACATATCTTCATCAAATAATCCCGATTGCTATCGATTTCACTTTTAGGAACACTGACAAACATCATCATTCCATTACTAAGCTTCCTACAACATTTTACCGAAGTATTGCCCTCTTTATCCGTTATTTCTAGCAATTCATTAAATTTGTTAATAGTCGTTATATGATTATAAAGAGTATATGAGAGTTCTTCATTTTGAACAATTCCATTATCATCCGAATAATAGATCAGTCTTTCTGTCAAATCCACCAATGCAATAGAACCAGATTTATAGATCTGTACACCTTGTGCTTCGTTGATAATCGTTTTAAAATCAATATCCATTCCTATGACACCGACAAATTCACCATGATCAAGGTACAACGGAATGATATAGGAAATCATAAACACATTGAGATTCTTATTATAATATGGTGTCATCCATAAAGATTTTCCTGTTTCCTTAGGGATATAAAACCAGCCAACGTGTTCCACATCACTAGAGTTGTAAGCAAGAATATCTGTTGGTGGTTCTTCTTCAAATTTTTCAGTATCTGAATGTTTCGACCAGAAAAAACCATCTGTTCCACTCCCCGTAACTTCTGGATTATATCTAAAATAAACTGCCAATGCTCCATCCGTTTGATTTGCAACTGCAATAGAGAACTCTTTTATGTGTTGCTCATACTCCTTGGAATATACATTCATTCTTCCATTCAAATATTGCAGTTCTTTTGCGTATTCATTAATATTTTCAACCGAATGATGAACAAGATTCAGTCTATTATCAAATCTTAGAGTTTCTTTCTCGCAAAGCTGCGACATTATTTCTTTGAATCTGTTTCTGAGAGTCTTTCAACAACACAAACACTTATGGTCCCTATGACAAGAGCAAGGAGGAGCAATGCTGAAACAGACGATAACAATATTTTTCTTCTTAAGGATATTCTTCTAAAGTTATGGTAATTTGACATCAAAAATCTCCTTGAACATTATTTGAAATGAGTTTCAATACAAGATTCCGGTTTGTCTCTTTATTGATTAGATTTTTTATCAAAAGAATGAATTGAGAGGGGTACTACTATTTTTCTAACGTTTGGTTGATTTACAATAATTAGCACATAGCTTCTAGATAGCACAGATACGATATATATTGGAAATATTATATGACAAATCATGGATAAAATCAATCTACATAAGGTGCCAATCTGTCTAATTTTTGCAGGCGATAGAGTGACAATTCTTTAAATAGTGACACTTTAATAAGCCCCGTCGGAACTGGACTTTGGGAGACGTATTCTTTTATCTATTTATGAGATTAGCTTAAGGAAAATTTGACGGTATGCCGATCGTTTTGTCCGGAACCAAAGCCTGATGCCTTCCTTGGCATAAGAAAGAATGCCTATGATACCTTTGGCTAATCGATAATAGCAGAAATATAGCTTTTCTTTTATGGGATCTGCTTTCTGTATAATTGCAACCTTAAGTGCATGGGTTTCTGATTTCGTAGATACATGAGCCAGAAAAGCCATGCACACGGTGATGTAGAAATTAAGCGTATTGATTGCCTTGAGTTTTCTGACACGGAAGTTCTCAAACTGAAACATTTGCTTCTTACAACGAAAGTATTCTTCGATTATCCACCTGGAAAAGTATGCTTTGGCAACAGCAATCACATCGTCTTTTGTTTTGATTTCTTTATTTGTTGTAAGCATCATCGGATGTTCCGTTATACCGTATACAAGAACAAGATAAATGTCCTTTTTATAAGCAGTTATCTGAACCTTTACATGAGATAAATATGCTTCGTGGTGCTTGCCTTTGTAATACAGTGGCATACGGACTTTGCCTTTTCTGTGGTTTCTAAGTTCTGTAGCCATCACCCATTTACCATGAAAGAATAGTTTTCGCTTGGAAGTCAGTCGAATCACATAGTCTTGATTCAGTTCGTCAAGCTTGAGGAACATCTTGTTGTCGTCATAACCACGATCCATCATGAAGGTTGCTTTGCCAAACAAGGCCGCACCGCGTTCCATAGCGGAGAAAGTAACGTCATTAATGGAGGTAAAGTTTTTCTCTTTGGAAGAATGTATTTTTGAAAAGATACTCACCGGATTATTGTTGCCAGTCAGTACACAAGTCTCTGTTACATGGTAGCCCTTCTCATAAACAGTTTTGGAATCGGTACTCAGAGAGCCGTCCCGAACAAGACCGAGAGCTTCGAACTTACGTCCTTCAGGTTTAACAACATCACTGTCATCGATATGAATGACGGGATTTTGAGGCACCATAATTTTTACAAGAGACAGATATGATCTCTGAGCGTTAACTGGTACGCCTTTGTTCAGATGCCTTGTTAGACGTTCGACAGAATTAACCTTCTTGGAATCTTCATGCAGCTGGTCAACAATATCGGTAAGAAGACAACTTCCGGAAGCAAGAATGCCATAGGTCATATCGGCGGTAAAATTCTTTTCTGGTTTGGAAAAGTGCTTCGAAATCTTTTTTGAAAAAGTTAAATTTCTCGTTTCATTTGGTAAGTATTTGATGTAGAATTAATCATAAGGAGTCCCTTTCTTTTTTGTTTAGTGGCGTTTTGATTAGACACCTTAATTCTACTACAAAATAGATTGAGATTCCTTATATTTTGGGTATTTTTTGAAAGTTGTTTATAAGGACTCTCGTAAAAACAGGGTTCTGTGGATAAAACTACGGAAACTCAAGTACTGTTAATATATACATTATCCCTTTTCTGTGTTATAATGATGCATAGGTAAAATTCGTATTTTATGAATTTTACAAATCGGAATTTATAAAATAAAGCAAATCGTAGGAGCTATTATGTCAAGAATACTAATGATAAATTTACCATTTTCAGGACATGTGAATCCAACTTTGCCGTTGACAGCCGAGTTGGTAAAAAGAGGTCACAAAGTGGATTACATATGTAGCGAACAATTTCGTGATGCAATCGAAAGAGCAGGAGCAGATTTTATTCCTTACAGTTCCTTTCCAGTAAAACCAACGGGAAGGGAAAAAAAGAGGTTAAGCTTTCAGGCGGCGTTTGATACAGCTATAGGTCTAAAGAATATATATGATATATTGATTTATGAGATGTTTTTTTATCCTGGAATAAAAGTGGCTGAAAATTTGGGAATACCATGTGTAAGACAATTTTCCCAACCGGCATGGTCAGATGAATCTATGAAATATATGTCAAAAATATTCGGGATATCGGCGTTGTTGATAGATGCGCAGGTTATGGGAAAGAAGAGAATACAGTCTATGAGGCTGCCTTTTCGGTCTATGAAAGATGCAATTTTGCATAGCAAACCTGACTTGAATATAGTATATATTCCGGAAAAATTTCAAAATTGTAGGGAATCATTTGATGAAACATACCGTTTTATTGTTCCAAATCAGGAATCAGTAAAAGGAAAGATTGTAATCCCCTATGACAAAATGAAAAATCCTGTTTTGTATATTTCTTTGGGGAGTATCATTAGCGATAGGAGCTTTTATAAAAAGTGTTTGCGAATCTTTGGCAATAAAAATGTATCTGTAATTATAAATACTGGAAAAGTTAAACCGGAAAGTCTTGGAAAGATACCTCCAAATATTTATGCTTATTCGTTTGTGCCACAAGTGGAGGTATTACGGCATGCGGATGTATTTTTGACGCATTGTGGAATGAATAGTGTAAATGAAGCTATATGTGCAGGTGTACCTATGGTTGCAATGCCTTTTGTGAATGATCAGATAGAAAACGCAAGACAGATAGAACGGCTTAAGATAGGTAAAAGAATCTGCGCTTTTCCGACTCGGCAAAAGGAAATAGCAAATGCTGTTGAGGAAATATTGAACAATACGATTTACAAATCAAATGTATGTAAACTGAAAGAAGATGTACAAAGAACATCAGATTGGAATGCAACGGTGTCTCAAATAGAAAAGTTATGTGAAATTTAATATTATGCGCCAAGAAATCGACAGCTTCTAGTTTGTTGGGGTGATTGGTATGAACTATAGAATTGAAGCAATAGATATTCTATTGAATCAGGATTGTGTATTATTAAAGCAACCTCAAAGGTCATTCTTCAGAACAACTTGAAGTTAAAAGCACCTTTGCCCAAAGAGGTGAGAACACATATTGCTGTTGCAAAGGTTTTAACTTTGTATACAGCAATATGACAACTTCCAGTTTGTATGGATGACAGCAAAAATGATATTTATTCATCTTTCCTTATTTCAAATCTATGAACCACTAATCAAATATGCACTCCTCGATTCCTGGCAATAGATTATATATAGACATATTAGCTAGTATATCAAAATATTTTTTATATTCAAACGTATAATTCCACCTATCTATCGTAAAAGAGAAAACACCATATCTTCTTGTAGTATCCACAAATCTTTTTTCCAAAATGCAAAAGCCTTTTGCATCGGCCAAAGAATCACATAGAATAATTAATTTATCGTATTCATCATATTCTAATTCATCAAGGTACTTTTTGATAAAATCATATTGTTCTTTTGTTATATCTTTCTTGCTAATATCTGCCTCAATATCCTTTATCGGAAATGAATGAGTTAGGCAACATCTTGCCACTTCATCCCACCCTTTTGAAATGCAAAAATCATATCCATCAATAATATGCCTTACTTGAGCTATTCCTGTTCTTCTTCCTATATCATGCAATAATCCTAGAACATAAGCTTTATTAGCGTCTAGATGACACGCTTCTGCTATTCTTTTTGCAGCATCTGCAACATTTAAACTATGTTCTCTCCATGGGCCTGGATTCATCTCATTTGCAATATTCAGTTCGTTTAATGCTTCTTCTCTTGTCGGTAACATACTTTTCTCCTTGTAAATGCTTTAGACTTGTTGCTATTTCTATCTACTAATAGCATCGACTATGCTTAGAAAATGAAGATTTAAAAATGCAACATACTTTGATCTCTATTATAATACTTCTTTAAAGCAATTCCCACATCCATTTTGTATGTGCCATATCGTTGCTAAGTCACCTCAGCTCCTTTTCTCATTTCATGCGCTAATCTGCGCTTTTACATCTACATCGATAACAACAATATCATCCATAGCGACACCAAATACTGCAGCAAGTACTACCAAATTATCGATGGTTGGCATGATAAACATTTCTTCCTCCTGTTCCGGCCATCCGACCGGAACTTACGGTTCTAGTCAGATGCCTTAAAATTGTAAATAGGTTTCATTACATCAATGACGTCTACCGACACTTTGATCACATCAATAATATCCTCGAGTGATTTGTATGCCATTGGTGCTTCGTCCAACGTATGCTCATTTACGGAGGTTGTATAAATTCCCTCCATTGTCTTTTTATATTCCTCCAAAGTTAGTTCTTTCAATGCTTTTGATCTGGACATAATACGTCCTGCTCCATGAGGCGCCGAGCAATTCCATTCAGGATTTCCCTTACCAATTGCGAGTACACTCCCATCCCTCATATTGATTGGAATCAGTACTTTCTCTCCACTATGAGCTGCGATTGCACCTTTTCTTATAATCATTTCATCGGTATTAATGTAGTTATGAATTGTGTGAAATGCTTCTCCACCAGTCATACCGGTTCTCTCAAGGATAATTTCAGCCATCTTTTCTCTGTTTCTACGAGCAAATGCCTGACAGATCACAACATCATGAAGATAATCCTCCAGATACTTTCCTTCTAAATAGCAAAGATCCGCTGGAATACTTGTCGAACTCTCATACACCTGCCAATGAAGTTGTTTTAACGCCTCTTGTATTTCCGTCTTACGTCCCTGCTCCTTGTAGGTTCTGATAATCTCATCCCGCTTTTCCAAATACTCTCCATAACCTCTGCTAAGGTTAATTGCAAGCTTCTGATAAAGCTCTGCAACCTGTTTTCCAAGATTACGGCTACCAGAATGAATAATCAGATACTTTGTTCCATCGCTAGCTTCGTCAATCTCGATAAAATGATTTCCTCCACCTAAAGTTCCAAGAGATCGTTCCAGTCTTTTGGAATCTTTGAGTTCACGGTAACAACGAAGTTCGGTAAGATCAAATCGCTCCTGTCGACCTTCCCACACATTCATTCCGGATGGAATAACGTGTGCAGCTTCATCCACCTTTTCAAAATCAATAGCGATAGTTCCAAGATTCACGGTGTACATTCCACATCCGATATCAACGCCTACAACATTAGGAACTACTTTATCAACGATTGTCATTGTAGTTCCAATCGTACACCCCTTACCAGCATGGACGTCAGGCATAATTCGAATCTTGGAACCTTGTGTTATCACATAATCGCACATGCGTCTTACTTGCTCAATTGCTTCCTCTTCTACTACCTTTGCATAGCAAATAGCTGTATTAACTTTTCCCTTAATCTCTAATGCTTCCATTGTTCGTTTCCTTTCTTATAGTTTCATAGTTTCCGACCCGGTGCTTCTACTCATTTAGCTTATAATCATAAAAAACCGCCTACCTATAATTTAAGGTAAGCGGTTCGCTAAAAACATGTTTATGTATTTCCAGTACAGATTCAACTCTGCCCTAGTATATCAACACAATTCCATCGTTTTACATTTACCTTAAATGATTGCACAAAATCAAAGCCCCAATCCTGTTTTCCAAGAGGTGCACTCTGACGTTTACTATAAAAGTAATTAAAACGATTTATTGTTATCATGTCTTTTCCTTTCCGGGATCCATTTCGATCCACTTCTCATAATCTCTATACGTAATATAGCACAAATATCTCTCGTTGTCATTATACTTGTGGTATAAAATTTGAACTGTTGTTTTCCCAACTTTTTACACACTATCTCCTGCCTCATCCCATCTTCCACTCTTAGCCCCCTATCCCAGAATCGTCAAAATATCAACCAACTCCCTTTTTCTTACCATATATAAACCACTGCAGCCATCTACCCACATCATTTCTATTTCAATAAGAATTTTTCAACTCTTGAAGAATTCTTTTTTTCTATAATTACATAACACTTTTATCGTTCCGTCTGCTCGGTCATTATTCCCCAACGGATTCCAAATTTATCAACAAAAACTACTCTACAAGAACTATAAGGTGTAGCCTCCATTTTATAGATTGTTTTGCTACCTTCTTTCATCACTTCATAAGCTCTTTGTACTTCTTCTTTTGTATCATACGTAATTGTGAGGAAGTTAGAATAACAAACATTAAATTCGATATCTACATGATCACTCATGATAATTCTTTGGTTATCCAATAAAAGTTCCGCATGGTAAATATAATCTTTTTGATTTTCTTTTAGAAGAGGCATATATTCTGGGTCATTAGCTTCTCGATATATTTTTTGGTAATCGATTGTCAAAGCATTACCAATTTGTTCAAACAAGAATACCTTATAGCATTTAAAATAATTCTTCTCGGTTCTGAATCGAATCCTTTTCTGTAATCTGACGAATTACTCTGCACGGATTTCCTACCGCTAGAGAATTATCTGGAATATCTCTGGTCACAACGCTTCCAGCCCCGATCACACAGCCTTCTCCAATGTTGACGCCTGCTGCAATAACCACATTGCTGGCAATCCAACAGTTAGATCCTATGCTAATAGGCTTTCCATATTCATCATCATATATGGTTCCATCCTCTTTACATTTCATATTAC
>JAQXNU010000120.1 GCA_029098165.1 Clostridiales bacterium | reverse complement strand
ATTCTGATTGCGGTTGGTCTGATATTAATTGGAATACCTGTATATATGTGGTTGAAACCACATAAACATACGGCCGAGTAAGGTTATCAGATAGGAAAACAGAAGAGAATTGCATTAGTTACTTCAAAGAAATCTCATAAGAATTGGAGGATTAAAATGGATATAAAACCATATATAAAAAATATCAATTCATACCTAGTCTGTGACGGTGTGATTGATTTTAGAAACGAAAATATTACACAATTAGCAGACACTTTATATCAAAAAGCTGAAAATGAGTTGGATTTCATTAAAACAGCATACGAGTTTGTAAGAGATCATATCTCTCATTCTGCTGATATCAATGAGGATGAGCTTACCCATATTGCGTCCGATGTACTAAAGAAAGGACATGGGATATGCTTCTCAAAATCTCATCTATTAGCAGCAGTATTGCGCTCGAAATCCATACCAACAGGTTTTTGTTATCAGAAGCTGATTTTAGATGATGAAACTGCACCTATTTTAATATATCATGGACTGAATGGTGTGTATTTAAGAGAATATAATAAGTGGATTCGTCTTGACCCGAGAGGAAATAAGAAAGGTGTAAATGCACAGTTTTCCATTGAAACAGAACATTTAGCGTTCCCCGTTCGTCCAGAAATGGGTGAAACAGAGAATTTCATCGTATATCCGGATCCAGATATCTATGTATTGAATACATTGAGAGAGAACAGAACAAGGACAGAACTGTGGAATAATCTCCCGACAAAATTGAGATATGAGGAGAGTAGCGATAGAATTTGAAAGGAAAGAAAAAGGAAAGGTGAAAAGTATAAACTTGTCATCTTTCCTTTATTTCACTTTAATCGAGATTTTTCTTAATAGCAGCTAATAACTCATCGTAAGTCTCGAAAGCTTCTAAGTCTGGATTGTCAGCTTTGATCTTATCAGTACTCTTAAATAAGAAACCAGCCTTGCTTGCTTTGATCATGCCAAGGTCATTGTAGCTGTCACCACTTGCGATGGTATCGTAACCGATGGACTGCAATGCTTTGACAGTCGTATATTTCGAATTTTCAATTCTCATCTTAAATCCTGTGATTTCGCCACTATCAGCAACTTCAAGAGAATTACAGAAGATGGTTGGCCATCCTAACTTTTTCATTAATGGGCTTGCAAACTGAGTAAAGGTATCACTGATGATTATGACCTGAGTTAAGGAACGTAATTCATCTAAGAATTCCTTTGCACCTGGCATTGGATCGATCTTTGCAATTGTATCCTGAATTTCTTTTAAACCAAGACCATGTTCCTTTAAGATTCCAAGTCTCCATTTCATTAATTTATCGTAATCTGGTTCGTCTCTCGTTGTTCTCTTTAATTCTGGAATACCACTTTCTTTGGAGAAAGCAATCCAAATTTCTGGTACTAATACACCTTCAAGGTCTAAACATACAATATTCATCTTAAAAATCCTTTCTTTTATGTATTTATGAAAGATATGACACAATGATTAAATCAATGTGAAATTCCTCATGTAACGTTATGTACGGGAGCCATTCATGTTTCTTTCAGCCTCACTTAAATTCATGTATATTAACTATACCACAGATATATCACAAAATTCTACTAGAAAAGTCAAAATAAGAAATAAATTATATTCATAGCTAGTATAAATAGACGTACATAGATACTTATTTACTTATCTTAAAGATTGATATTTCTAAGAATCGAAGGTATGATAGAAACAAAAAAGAACGATAGGAGAGGTTGAAACGATGTACATCATAAAAACTATTGATTTAGAAAAGTATCACGATCCAAGGCGATATACTGATGCAGGTAATAGTATTTACTTGGATTTGAATTGTCCTACTTACTGTGTGACGTTGTACTGTGAACTCGAAGACGGAGAGGATAGTCAGTACCCACTGGAAGACTTATTGGACAAGTATTATATTAACTGCACGGATGTAATCGAAGAAAAGGTGATTGACGGAAAGAGAATTCTGATTGTCGAAGTAGAAGGAAGTTTAGAGAAAGAAGAGAACCTAAAGAACATTCGGGAAGTAGCGAATCTGGTCGGAAAGAGGGTCTTTACCTATAATGAAGGCATGTATGTGAAATTAGGAATAGAATAAAGGATATGAAAAGGATGCTATATGAGCATTATGGTCATAAATAAGAAAATCCCCTCTGTCAGACAAAGTCGTGTGGCAGAGGGGATTTTATCATACATATGAAAGAATATGATTGTAAGCTTGTTTTTACTATTCTTCGTAAGGTTTAATAGTCTGGATTGTACCATCTTCATTGTATTTTAATTCAGTGAATTTTACACAACGTTTATGGTTTACACCGTTGGATAATTCACAGTCATGGTAGAAGAGATACCATTTACCCTGATATTCCACTATGGAGTGGTGCGTTGTCCAACCAAGAACTGGCTCTAAGATTCGACCCTTATAAGTAAATGGCCCTTTTGGACTATCGCCGACTGCATAAACGATGTAGTGAGTAGTTCCTGTGGAATAAGAGAAGTAGTATTTACCATTGTATTTATGCATCCAAGGGCCTTCGAAATAACGACGGTCTTCGTCAGAAGCTTTCAATGGTTCGCCATTTTCATCAAGAATTTGAATTTCCGATGGACCTTCTTTAAAAGTTAACATATCGTCACTTAAAGTAGCAACTCTAGGTCCGATTGCAGGTCCATTGACATCAGGATCTGGTTCATTAGGGTTAAATGAGCCACTTTGCCATTTTTCTAACTGGCCGCCCCAAAGTCCGCCAAAGTAAATGTAACCAGTTCCATCATCGTCCATTAAAACGCATGGATCGATACTATAGCTTCCAGGTATGTAATTTTCCTCTGCCTTAAATGGACCTACTGGGTTTTTGCTTGTTGCAACACCAATATGGAATTCACCTTTTTTATCTCTAGCAGGGAAGTATAAATAATAAGTTCCGTTTTTGTATGCAACATCCGGTGCCCACATCTGTTTGTCTACCCATGGAACATCTTTCATATGAAGAGCTTCTCCATTGTCGACACAAGGAGCATCGATATCATCCATGGACAAAATATGATAATCTTCCATAGCATATTGATCTCCATTGTCGTTGTCCTCACATTCATGAGCTAAGTCATGAGATGGATAAATGTAGATTTTTCCGTCGAATACGTGTGCTGATGGATCAGCGGTAAAAATATTAGTTACTAATGGTTTTCTTTGTTTACTCATAAGCCATCCCTTTTCTTGTTTAGTTTAGTTAACAAAAATAACAGTTCTCCAACTTCATTTTCGTCGTAATCTTATCATATCAAATTGTTTTAATTCTTGCTAATCAAATATTGTCACATTGTTTAAGAAAATTGCGATTTTGGTATCAGAGTCATGGATAATATACTATATATGGGTAAAGATTACAAATAATAGATGTTTGAGTAAGAATACCCTATCTTCAGAAGGCAAGTACAAAGAAATGGCATTATATTTGTAAACTTGCAAAATGTATGAGGATAAGGTATTATCAGAATTAAGTAATGTACATAAGAAATTATTTAACGAATGTGTAGAAAATTCATACTATGAGCAAGGTCGTAATGATGGAGGGGGAGTATATAATTATGAGAAAAAGAGGGTACATAGCATTTCATTTGATAGCAGTTCTTGCGTTAGCACTTGGAACAACGGCATGTGGTTCTAAAGTAGATAAGGAAACGCAAACGCAAAATACAGACGGAGACAGAGTGACAGTAACACTTGAGGCAGAGAAGTTACCTGAGAGTCAGATAGTAACAGCAACACCGAATGAAGAGAACGTAAAAATCGTATATGATATGGAATATGAAGTCGCTGAACTTGAGGAAGGTGAAAAGTTTTACGAGATAGTAGCTTATGAGGAAAATTCCAACGACTTAGTGGAGCCACTTGATGCAGCTAAGTTTGTAAAGACGATCTTAATTGCTAAAGATAATTATGAGAAACTGCCTGATGGTAAAGTACGTGCTTATAGCTATGAAGGGATTGAAATGGTTAATGGAGAACGCTGTTTCTTAATCGCACAAGGGGAAGATGATGCCGAACGATTTATGGCTGTGAACCGATATGCTGTTGGCACTGGAGAAAATGCTAAGATTTATTATGATGATATTGTTACATGCATGTATCAGGAAGTAGCTGAAGTAATCGATGGTGGTAAAGCAATTCGATTACTTGCAGATGAGAAAAACTAAATTAAAAGAATTTGTTATCGCAAAATTGATAGATTATGCTTACGACCACATGGAAGAAAAGATTTCAAAGCAACGCATGCTTATGCTTCGAATATTGAAAATTCTAGATATATGATGTTTCTTCCTGCGAAAGAATATCATAAGGTTTAACTTACAAAAGATCGTATGTTACTACATGACTTTTTAAATGTGATTGGGTATAGTGTAGCAGCATTATCATTTATATTACATAATCTTTATTTGCTTTATGGTACTGGGGCTGGTATTGACAATCATTATGGTTGCTAAATTCATTCTGATCGAACTAAACGAAGAAAATTCGATAACGAGGGTACTTGCTTTGGCCGTAGGCGTCTTGATCTGTTTTGGCATTAGTGTGATCTACAATACTTAAAATTCAAAAATTGAAGAATAACGGGATAGGAGGCATAAGATAATGCATATAAAACAATGTACAGTGGATGATGTTAAGGAACTGGCTACCCTAAATCAACAGCTAATTGAAGATGAAAAAAGTGATAATAAGATGAATTTAGCAGAACTAGAAGAACGTATGAGAGAATTTCTGCGTACAGATTATCATGCATATTTTTTCTTGGATGATCATCAAGTGCTAGGGTACGCACTTGTAAAATACACTTCGAAACCTTATTATATCAGACAGTTTTTAATCGACCGCAAGTATCGAAAACAGCATATCGGAACGCAGGCTTTTGATGTGTTACAAAAGGAACTAGATACGGATGTTTTAGACTTAGAAGTCTTGTCCTGGAATGAAGCAGGAAAGAAGTTTTGGGAGAAATGCGGATTTGTGGAACGTAGCAGATATCTTAGAAGAACTGATGCTGAATGCAGAGTATGATGATACACATATTCTAGACTTTGTAGTGCCGTCGACTCTACAGACGTTGGTATCGTAATTAATTTAGGAGGGATAACACGAAAAAGTGATTGAGTCGTGGCAGCTTTGGTTGCTTTTTGGCTTTAATTGCAGATCTGCTGATCTGGATGAAGACGAAGAAGATAGGCGAACCGGCAAGAAGATTCACATAGAAATTCTGTTGATGCTTACAGAAATAAAAAGAGGCTGCGGAAAGTTCAAGATGGCTTCTTATAGCACAAAAGGGGGTGTCAATTAGCAATTTTTAATTGCAAAGCGACACCTCCCCTTTTTGATATTGTAAAGTAATTTAATAATACCAGAAAAAAACAAGAAAAAGCACGTTGAACGTACTCTTTCATGCCTTGAATACATATCTGATTATAGGTCTCTTGTAACTCTGTTGAAGAAGCAAAGGGAATAAAGGCCTGAAATACCAATAAGATCATAGATAATTCTTGATACTACAGTTAACTCGCCAAATAAGTACTTCACCAAATCAAAACTAAAGAATCCAACTAAACCCCAGTTAATGGCACCAATTGCCACAAGTGCTAAAGCTATACAATTAATCACTTTCATAAAATTAACCTCCTAAATTCATTCGGTAATGGTAGTTTGCACCATTATTTTTTTTTCTATTCAAAGTAAATAAAAAAGGACGTTAAAAGCTTTGTTAGGGTTGTCTACTATAATATTGCATATTTTGCTTGTTATTTGAATTATTTGAAAATTATTATTGGTAATTGAGTTGTAGGTGTTGTTTTTTTTGGTAGGAAAGTATAAAATTAGATTGATTAGATAGTTGGATGGTTTTCCTAATTTATACACAAAAATGGTCGATAACAAACGAGGTAATAAGGGAGAACGGAAGATCTACGTTTATGGATAGAAACAAAAAAATTGATTTAAAGTAAGATCAGTAGAAATATTGGAGTTTAGGAAGGGTTAGTATGCAACGAAATAAGAAAGTGCAGAGAGTACCGAAAAGGGTTAATATAAATATTGGAGTTATTATCTTTATCATTATCTTGTTATATACAGGCATTAATGTATATCTGTACATAACGAAACCTCAGGTTTCTATTTATCAGGTATCAGAACAAAGCCTTGCTCAGAATAATTTAGTTACGGGCATAATAACAAGAGAAGAGAGTGCAGTAATAGCGGATCGTTCCGGCTATGTAAATTATTATTTCCGAGATGGTTCTAAAGTCGCTAAGGATGCAACAGTGTACTCTTTGGATGAAAATAAAAAAATATATGACAAGTTGTCAGATTACAGTATGAATGTCGTAATGTCGGATGAAGATATTAAAGATGTTAAGAGCATTATTTTAAAGTATAAGAATAATATGCCAAAGAAGAATTTTGCTTATACGTATGACTTCAAAGATGATCTATCCAATATGATTCAGGAAGTCATCGACGACAATTTATTATCGAATATGCAATCGATCATCAAAGAAACTGGTATGACGACATCCTTTGAAGTAGTTACGACACCAGTAACTGGTGTAATTTCATATTATGCTGATAATTATACTGGATTAAAAGAAACGGGAATTACCCCTGAAATCTTTGATCAAAACAATTACATTCGTAAAAATCTTCGTAC
>JAQXNU010000119.1 GCA_029098165.1 Clostridiales bacterium | reverse complement strand
TGCAAAGATTGCCGGTTTAAATAAATTCCTGCGGATTTATTATGCAAGAGTAATCGCAGTTTATCAATAAAACATAAAGTCCACAAGTTTGCACAGACTGGAAAACAATGCCAGTCTTTTTGTCATACGCAAAAATAGATTGACGAAATATTTTTTTAACCTGCCGAAGCAAACTCACATCGTTCACGAGGGATTGTAAATAGGACACTTTTAATTGTCACTGGACATTATTTATTGTAATTGGCCATTATTAATTGTTATTCAACACTATTTCTTAGATAACAAGCAAACCGTTTCAACGGTACTTTCATTGTCCCAATCAAGTTCGTATAATTCCTTATCGTTGAAAAATACAGTAAAGCGGAACTTAAGGCTTTTCAGAATCCTTCCGTCGCTTTGCTCTTCCTCGTAGATATTCACCTCTGCTAAGAAGCTTTTCATAAATGTTTTTTTCTCCAAATCGGTGAATCTGTCATAAAGCTTATCAAAGAATAATAAGAACTGATAAACATTATCGCCAGATATTTTCTCCTGCTTAATATTATACAATCTTGTTTCTACAGCTTCAATGGAAGTTTCAATTTCATCTATCTCGTCATAAAGCTTATCCAGTCTGACTTGCATATCTTCATACTTCTTATCGTAATGCTTATCCGATACAGATAAGTTATCAATCTAACTCGCCAGCTAGCTGCTTTAATCTCTCCAGTAATCCCGTGTGCTCTCTATCCAGTTCCTGAGTGTCAATACTATTACCAATGTGCTTCTGAATCTCAGTTTTGAACTTTGGATTGTTTACAAGCTTTCGGATAACCTCTGCCTCATCCTCGGCAATATGCTATTCACCATTAATAAGCTGATATCCATAAGGCGCAAATCCACCATTCCACTTGCCCTCTCTAGCTTTCTGCTTGCACCCCTCCATTGTTTGCAGCAGTATATTCTCACGCTCAATTTCAGCAACAGCAGATAGCACGGAAATCAATGTTGTCTTTACCTGTCTCAATATCCCGAAGTATCTGCTGAAACTGTGGTCTGCTCTCCACACTTTTACCAGATTTATCTTTGTCGAAGTATTCTCCGACGATAAGCATGCCTTGATAATCGGCATATTTATGCAATTCATCTTTTTGTGCCACTAAGTTGTAACCATCTACCTGCATAGAGGTGGATACACGGGTGTAGATGTAGCATTTTTGTTGTTTTTTCATAGAATCACAGCCTTTCCAATATATAAACTTACTATTGAAATAAAATTCTATTTTCTAGCACAACACTTCTTATACTTTTTGCCACTTCCACATGGACAAGGATCATTTGGATATATCTTCTTTCCTTCAAAAGAACCCAATTTTTTATTTTCAAAGCCTATATTCTTCAAAAAACCCGCCAATCGCGCTGTTTCCTTTGTCCTTTCCAACTCATATTTCTCAGCCAGATAATCCGATTTATCTAATTCTCCAATAGTATTAAACTCATCCGACAATTCTCTACACAAATCATCCATATTCCGAAAATGTACACCCTTTTTTATCTTTTGATACAATTCCTCTATTATATCACGAAACATCGGTTCATCATTATCGTTTAACAATCGATAATATCCTATCCACCCCCATCCCCACAGTGAATCTTTCTCCAAGTACTCTCTATAAAGTGCATATGCTTTTTCTACGTTACCCATATCGGCATAAGCATCTGCAATATCACGTTTTGCATTTTCATGAAAAAGGCTGGTATCCTTTCTATTTCCCCACTCAATCTGTAATATTTGCTCATTCACTGCAATCAATTCTTTATACTTCCCGGCATTATGTAATAACATAGTAAGGTCATTTGCCCAATTTCCAATCTGCCAGTCTAAAATGTCACTTCCAAGTTGACTCGAAAAATTGTTTTCTCTTTCCATCAGTTTCCACAACTGGTCCCAAGCCATTAATGCCTTATTAGCTGTTTCAGTGTTTTGTGGCAGTCCTGGTAAAAATGCTATAACAAATCCATACTCGATTAATTCTTCCTCTTTTTCAGTAATAGCCATGTTTACTCCTCCTCAACCCATGGTATAGAAAAATATTCTCCAGCTATAAATTCATCCATACCCCAACCAAAACCTGAAAAATTATGCAATATCGTTTCTAATCGATTCTTCCATAATTGATACAACTGTTCATCTCCACTTGCTATAATAACCGCGTCATGATATGCATCGCCAAGTGCATCATAAAAATCTTCATCTATATCACCATAACACATAGTAAAGTCTGTTGCACATTCTGCAAAATACAATGCAAGATCACCATACCACCTGCCATCATCTCCCACACATATATCTACAAAATCAGATAATACCATCTGTGCTCTTTCTAATGAAAACCCTGTTCTAACAATATCAGAGGGATTAAATATTTTATACAATTGCTTCTTATATTTCTCCAACAATGTATTTCCATAGTCCTCGCCTAATATCATAAGGCTCAGTCCTACCTCTACAGACTTATTGGTCTTATATAAATCAACAATAATATTCATTAACTCTTCTTTACTCAATGATTCCAATTTATTAACAAGTGTCTTTTCTGTTAATTTTTTCACCGTATTACCACTCCCTACTGAGAATAAAACCCAATTTTTCTTTTAAATCATTACTAAATCCATCTAAATCATCCTTCGAAATCACACCTAAGTTAATCAGATAAACAATATCATAAATCATATTGCTTTTTCTTAATTCGATAAGCACTCCCGGATTTTTCCTATCCCTTTTTATTCGTTCTTCCAACTTTCAAAACTTATCGGATGCATTCTCTTCCCCATTTATCAAATCAATATATTCTTTTACCAAACGTTCCATATAGGCTTACTGCCATTCAGCAATACGTGTTCTGAATAATTTCCAATCGCTTTTAGAAACTTCCACGTAAACATCCTCCACTCTTATACTATGATTTTCATAAGCATTTACATTGTCCCAATAAAATTATACATCTGTTCCAACACTTTCTCAATCAGTTTTCACTTTTCTGATAAGACAATTAAACATCATATAATACTTATCATACACCTTTTAAAACCACATATGTTACTGTTCAGAGGTAAACTTGAATGAATAAACCCTATGGTTTAAACTAATCTCAGTCAAAACCATAGGTTTTTCTTTAATCCAGTATCTTGGACACTCTGTCAAACACATTTTCATTATTTCGGCGCATCATAAGTAGTACGC
>JAQXNU010000118.1 GCA_029098165.1 Clostridiales bacterium | reverse complement strand
GTTACTAGATGCCATCAAACGTATAAAGATGGCTTTATGTACATAACTTGCAAAGTACTCTCTTGTAAACTTACTTTTATTGCACTGATAAGTCACTGTAGCTATGGAATGTTCAAGATCCAGCTCTCGATGGTAGGAAGTAATGTCTCCCTCCATAGAATCTTTAATTCGTAAGTTGCCTAAAGGCATATAAGATTCTCCATATTCCCCAAGCATATGATTCTGAACGAGTTCTTCTGCTTTTGCATACTCTCTCTTTGCAATACACTCTCGAACCTGCTCAAGATACGGAAACACCGCTGCATTATTCTTTTCATGTTCATATCCAGACCATAAGCTTTCTTCATTTAGCCCAAGTAATTCTTCCTTCGGATTCCCCCAGATCATAGCACCAAGACTACCATTTCCAATCGGTAAGGTTTCTTCCCATACAGTCGCCGGTTGAACATAACTTAATTTCATCTGATTCGCGTTAATTGTTCTCCCTCCTGTCACCAATGATGTAGCTTACTTTCATCTTAACATAATATGTAAAAACAAACAATGTACTATCTTGTGAAACAAATCATTTCCTTATAGCTCTTTCCTGCCTTGAAATAATTATTTCCTGTGCTAAAATAAGTTTAGAAAAAGGAGCTGATATAATGAGAACTATGAAATTCAAAATGGAACGTCCAAATCTTGTAAAGCCAGGCGATAAAGTTACCGTACATGAAAGTAAACTCCCTATGAGTTACTATTATACCATCATTCCCGCAGTAGCCATGTCCGCCAACTACTCATTTTCCGAACGCCTTAAATCCTTCGAAGGCACTGTAATCGACGTAACCGGTAACGATGCCGGCTGGTACGTCATCGTCGAATTCCCAGAATAAAAAATTTATCTTAGCGCAGAAAAAGGGCTGTGATGAAATAGCGAACGAGCAACGAGGAGAGAGACGGAGAATCCCAACTGAATTTGGCTTAGTCCGGCCGAAAGGGAAAGGCAGCCAAATTTGAATGAGATTCTCCGTCTCTCTCCTCGTTGCTCATGTTGCTGTTTTTTCACAGCCCCCACTTCTTTTTCAATCGCAAATATTATTTACGAAAGTTCAAACATACCTGTGTATAACTGATAGTATTTACCCTTTTGAGCAATCAGATCATCATGATCACCACGTTCGATAATTTCACCATTCTCTAATACCATGATTGCATTTGAATTACGAACCGTAGAAAGTCGATGAGCGATAACAAATACCGTACGACCTACCATTAAGCTATCCATACCTTTTTCGATAAGGCGTTCAGTTCTTGTATCAATCGAGGAAGTTGCTTCATCTAAAATTAATACTGGTGGATCTGCAACTGCTGCTCTTGCGATAGCCAACAGCTGTCTCTGTCCTTGGGAAAGGTTAGTTCCGTCGGAAGTGATCATAGTATCATATCCCTGTGGCAAATGAGAGATAAAGAAATCTGCATTGGCAAGTTTCGCTGCAGCAATGACTTCTTCATCCGTAGCATCCAATTTACCATAACGGATATTCTCCATGATCGTACCGGTAAATAAATGAGTATCCTGTAAAACCATTGCCATGGAGCGACGTAAATCATCTTTTTTGATCTTGTTAATATTGATGCCATCGTAACGGATTTTTCCGTCCGGTACATCATAGAAACGATTGATCAGGTTTGTGATTGTTGTCTTACCAGCACCTGTAGAACCAACAAATGCGATCTTCTGTCCTGGTTTTGCATATAAGCTGACATCACGAAGGACAATCTTATTCTCATCATATCCAAACACAACATCATCAAACTCTACTTCACCGCGAACTTCGGTATAAGTTATGGTTCCATCTTTATGAGGATGTTTCCATGCCCAAATACCTGTTCGTTTGTTGCTTTCTACTAACGTACCATCCGAATTTTTCTTCGCATACACTAATGTAACATAACCATTATCTTCTTCTGGTGTCTCATCAATCATTTCAAAGATACGTTCTGCACCAGCCATGGCAGTAAGAATTGCATTGAACTGCTGAGACATCTGTGTGATTGGCATTGTAAAGTTTCTTGTAAACTGTAAGAAAGAGATTACAGTACCAAGGGAGATCACGCCATTGATTGTTAAGATACCACCAACGATTGCTGTAATTGCATACTGAATATGAGATAAGTTACCCATAATCGGCATTAAAATATTCGCATATGTGTTTGCACTTGTAGATGCTTCGCATAAAGCACTATTTAACTTATCAAACTCTTCTTTTGACTCATTTTCGTGACAGAATACCTTAACAACTTTCTGACCTTCAATCATTTCTTCGATATATCCATTTACGATACCGATATTCTGCTGCTGTTTTCCAAAGTACATCCCGCTCTTGCCACCGATAAATTTGATCAGACGTAAGATTACAAATAACATTAAGATTACGACGATCGTTAATTGCCAGCTATATATTACCATCATGATAAATACACCAACGACACTAATGGAAGAGGATATGATATTGGCAACACTATTGCTTAACATTTCTCGAAGAGAGTCTGTATCATTCGTATAACGACTCATTAACTCTCCATGGGTATGAGTATCGAAATATTTAATCGGAAGTGATTCCATCTTACGGAATAAGTCCGTACGCAATTTATATAGTGTATTTGTTGAGATTGTTAACATTAAACGACTGTAAATGTAAGTACTGGCTGCACCGATTAGATAGATTCCACCGATAAATACAAGCACTCGAATAAACCCAGCCATTAATTCGGAAGTGTAATTCATAGATAATGGTGTTATATAATCATCAATAACTACCTTTAGGAAGGAGGCTCCAACAATCTGAGCTAACGAGCTAAATGCAATTAAGATCAACACGATTCCTAGTAATATTTTCTTTTCTGTTAGGTAACCTAAGATTCTACGTAGCGTTTTCTTCGCATTCTTAGGCTTTGCACCTGGTTTTCTATTTGGACCTGGCATACATTATTCTCCTTTCTGCTGTGATTCATAAACTTCCTGATAGATCTTATTGTTCTTCATCAACTCGTCATGTGTTCCAAAGGCATCAATCTTACCATCTTCCATAACGATGATACGATCGGCATCACATACAGAAGCAATTCTCTGCGCAATGATGATCGTTGTTGTTCCTTTTAATTTTTCACGGAACGCTTTACGTATCTTCGCATCTGTCGCTGTATCGACTGCACTTGTGGAATCATCTAAGATTACGATCTTTGGTTTCTTCAGCAATGCTCTAGCAATTGTCAAACGCTGCTTCTGACCACCAGATACATTCACACCACCCTGACCTAAATCTGTTTCATATCCATCTGGGAAGGACATAACGAAATCATGGGCACAAGCGGATTTACATGCTTCTTCAATTTCTTCTTGGGTTGCATGCTCATCGCCCCACATAAGGTTTTCTTTGATCGTTCCAGAGAAAAGGACGTTCTTTTGTAAAACCATAGCAACAGAATTACGAAGTTCAACTAAGCTATAATCTTTTACATTTTCTCCGCCAACACAAAGTTCTCCTTCCATTACATCATATAATCTTGGAATCAGCTGTACTAAACTTGTTTTACCAGAACCAGTACCACCGATGATACCGATTGTCTCACCAGACTGAATTGATAAATTGATGTTTTCCAAAGCAAGCTTTTCTTTATCGTTAGAATAGCTAAAGGAAACATTTTTAAATTCAATAGACCCATCTTTTACTTTTAAATCAAGTGCTTTTTCATTGTCTTTAATGTCAATTTCTTCGTCTAATACTTCAACGATACGTGTTACGGAAGCTCGAGAAATAATCACCATGATAAAGATCATAGAAAGCATCATTAAGGACATTAGGATCTGTGTTACATAACTGATAAAACTGGATAACTCTCCGATATCGAAACTTCCATCGATGACCATGTTACCACCAAACCATAAGACTGCAACAATACAGCCGTACATACAAATCTGCATGATCGGCATATTACAGATAACTAATTTTTCTGCAAACACCTGAGCTTTACGTACAGCATCTGCTCCAGCATCAAATTTCTCATTTTCCTGTTTTTCACGAACAAATGCTTTGACTACACGAATACCTACTAAGTTTTCCTGAACTTTAGAGTTCATTTCATCATATTTTTTCAGCATCTTACCGAATCTAGGATGTGCATTCTTGATAATAAAGAAAAGGGAGAATCCTAACACTGGAATTGCAATTAAGAATATGATCGCTAGTTTGCTGTTGATCGAGATTGCCATTATGGTTGCACCAATCAACATAATAGGAGCACGAGCCGCCATACGAATCAGCATCATAAATGCATTCTGTGTATTCGTTACATCCGTAGTTAATCTTGTTACTAGGGATGCCGTCGAGAAACGATCAACGTTTGCAAAGGAAAAATCCTGAACCTTATCAAATAAACTCTTTCTTACATTCTTAGCAAATCCCATGGCTGCAATGGCTGCTAATCGCCCACCGATTGCACCAAATCCCAAAGAAATCATGGCCATTAATACCATTAGGAGTCCCATCTTAACGGTATAGTCGATTCCACCTGTTCCTCGTATCCCCACATCAATGATCTTAGCCATTACAAATGGGATTAAAACTTCCATCACTACCTCTCCAATCATAACGATTGGAGTCAGTATCGCATACTTCTTATACTCACCTACACATGGTGCCAGTTTCTTAATCATGTGTCTCTCCTTTCTCAATACCTAGAATTCGAGTTTATATTCTTCAGACATTACCAATCTGTGATCTATAAACTCTATTTAACATTGTCTTGTTGGCTTTAACTTTTCCGCAATCCGATCAAGCAATGTCAGGATTTCTTTTTTTTCTTCTTCTGTCCAATCGGTAAGAATAAATTCATTCAACTCACCAATTGTCCTCTCACAGTTTCCAAATACTTCGTAACCTTTGGGAGTGATTAAAATACGTTTCATCCGTCGATCGGTTTTATTCGT
>JAQXNU010000117.1 GCA_029098165.1 Clostridiales bacterium | reverse complement strand
ACGAAGGGCACTAGTTTTATTGTTACGATACCAAGAATCCGAATCAATGAATAATATAATAGTGGCTGTGAAAAAACGGCAAATAGAACGACGAGGAGAGGTGGAGAATCATATTAGAATTTGGCTGCCTTTCCCTTGCTTACATCCTTAGCCAAATTCTAATATGATTCTCCACCTCTCCTCGTCGTTCTATTTGCCGTTTTTTCACAGCCACTATTATATTATTCATTGATTCGGATTCTTGGTATCGTAACAATAAAACTAGTGCCCTTCGTATACTGGGAACGAACTTTGATACGTCCAGTATGTGACATAATGATGAGCTTTGCAATGGATAAGCCCAGACCATGGCCATCAATCTTTCGGTCTCTTACATGATCTGAACGATAAAAACGCTCAAATATATTATCCATATCTTTTCGAGTCATACCAATCCCCGTATCTTCAACTCCAATCACACAGTCTCCACGGATATTCTTACAGTAAATACGTATGGTATCTCCATCCACAGTATATTTTACCGCATTATCAATAAATACGCGGATTGCCTGCTTTAATGCCTGCTTATCTCCATAAACATTTACATCCTCTAAAAATGGACATTCTATATTTCGATTGATAGCAACCAATTTGGTTTCTTTTAGCATCTCCTCCACCACAGGTTTCATATTAAATAAACCCTTTTCAAGTTTCAAAGTCTTTTTATCATGACGTGATAAGAATAAGAGTTTCTCAACCAGGTCCTGCATGGACTTTGCTTCATTTTTAATGGCATCAATCGATTCCTCCAAAATAGCCTGATCTTTGGAGCCCCAGCGATCTAACATGTTAACATACCCCTGAATGACTGCTATTGGCGTTCTTAACTCATGAGAAGCATTCGAAACAAACTGTTTCTGACTTTCATAAGATGTTTCAATACGATCTAACATATTATTAAATACCGCTGCCAGATCCTTTAATTCATTCTTGGTACCTTCCACATTTAAACGCTCACTATGAAGATTATTAACCGTAAGTCGATTCACCGTTGCTGACATGGATTGAATTGGTTCCAGTAATTTAACATTATTCTTTTTACCTTCCTTAATGATACAGAATGTGATCACTAAATATAGGAAGATCAGATTAATCATAAATGGACCCATTCGAGAAATATCAGATGTCATATTATAATAAAAGATGGCACGATATTCGATATCTGCTATCTTAAATTTACTCTCCTTATCAAGAACAAATCGATGATCTGGATCGGAGTTATTAATGTGATAACTCTTTAGGATTCCTCCATAATTTGTTATCTTATAATTGAGATCATTATAAACTTCTCGATTATCATCAGCCTCATATAAGATCATATTAACACCTTGTGCCGTATATGGATTAACCTCTACTCCAAAGTTTTCTTTACTTTCTTCAAGATTTTTCACAATACGGTCGGATAGATCGGTATAATATGACTGCTGTGCATTGACATATAAAAACGGAAAGATCAAAAAGAATAGAATACCATTTACAAACAATAACTTTAAATAATTTACTGCAATACGGTGAGTAATGGATAACCGTATCCCACCTGCAATTTCCTGACGTCTTCTTCGCAATGGCAAAATCGTTTTTTGAAGAAAACCTCGAATGGTCTCTACCATTTTACTTTTCATCTCGTATTATATATCCCACCCCTCGTACTGTGTTGATCAAATGAATTCCATACTTATCATCAATCTTTTGTCTTAAGTATCGAATATAAACATCTACTACATTCGTATCACCAAAGTATTCATAATCCCAAACATTGTTCAATAACTGCTCTCTCGTCATAGCTATATTTTTATTACGTAGTAAATACTCTAATAATTCATATTCCTTTTTTGTAAGTGTAACTTCATCCTTACCATAATGCACACTATGACTTGCAAGGTTGATTTCTAATTCTCCATATTTTAAAACGTCGGTCTTAACCTCTTGTTTTTCCTTACTATGACGATTCAATGCTACACGGATTCTTGCTAATAACTCTTCAATTGCAAAAGGCTTTGTCATATAATCATCCGCTCCAGTATCCAATCCAGCAACCTTATCTGTTACGTCATCTTTTGCTGTCAGCATAATGATTGGAACTTTCGATTCCAAACGTACTCTTCTACATACTTCAATTCCACTTAACCCTGGTAACATAATGTCTAATAGCACTAAGTCTACATCGTCTTTTAATGCCTTTTCCAAACCAGTTCGTCCATCATTTGCTATCTCAACTTCATATCCCTCATATTTTAATTCAAGTTCAACAAATCTTGCTATTTTCACTTCATCTTCTACGATTAAAATCTTTGCCATTTTACTTCTCCTTATCTTGTAAAAGTTACCAGATATAATTATTTTAACTATTAATTGTTGGAATTTCAATAACAAATCATTATAAATCTATTAGAGTATAACTGATTCTTCAGAATAAAAACCGTAGAAATATACTTATTAACAGTAAAAAAACAGATGAAACATTTTTCGTCTCATCTGTCTTTTCAATCCATATATTTATGAATTCTTTAAGAAGCACTCTTATGCGAACTTCGATAGAATTATAAGCTCTTTACAGCTGCTACAACATTCTCAGTTGTAAAGCCAAATTTCTTAAATAAAGTTGCTGCTGGAGCAGATGCACCAAAACCAGTCATAGATACGATCTTGCCATCTAAACCAACATATTTTTCCCAGCCATAGCCAATCAATGCTTCTACTGCAACTCTCTTACGAACTGCCTTTGGAAGAACGCTCTCTTTGTATTCTTCGGACTGCTCTTCGAATAAATCCATACATGGCATAGATACAACACGAACATCGATTCCGTCTTTTGCAAGTTCAGCTTTTGCTTCCACTGCAAGAGATACTTCAGATCCTGTAGCAATAATGATTGCATCTGGAGTTTCCTTTTTAGAATCTTCAAGAACATAAGCACCCTTTAAAGCTTCTTTGGAGGAACCAGCAAGCTGAGGTAAGTTCTGTCTTGTTAATACAAGAGCAGTTGGAGTTTCTTTGGATGTAACTGCGCTATACCAAGCTGCAATTGTTTCTGTAGCATCTGCCGGACGGAATACATGGAAGTTAGGCATTGCACGATAAATTGCTAACTGCTCAATTGGCTCATGTGTAGGTCCATCTTCACCAACACCGATGGAGTCATGTGTCCATACATATGTTGTAGGGATTCTCATTAATGCGGATAAACGTGCCATTGGTTTTACATAATCGCTGAATACAAAGAATGTAGATACATAAGCACGAAGTCCATGAAGAACCATACCATTACCGATCGCTGCCATAGCTAACTCACGAACACCAAAGTGAAGGTTTCTGCCAAGACGGTTGTCCTTGCTAAAGTCACCTTCATCTTTCATATAAGTCTTAGTAGATGGAGCTAAATCTGCTGCACCACCGATTAAGTTAGGAACATAATCTTTTAAACGGTTAAGAACCATACCAGAAAGATTTCTAGTAGCTTCTGGCTTGTCTTCATACTTCCAGAACTCTTCGTTATTGATTAAGTCTTTTGCAACATCTAAGTTAAATTCTTTATCCCAAGCTTCTTTCATCTCTGGATACTGTTTTACATATTCAGCAAACATCTGATTCCAAGCAGCTTCATCTTCTGCTTTCTTCTCAGCGATTGCTTTGTAGTTTGCATAAACTTCCTCAGGAACATAGAAAGGCTCTGTGGATGGCCAGTTCAAGTTCTCTTTTAATGCAAGTACGTTCTCATCTCCAAGAGGTTCACCATGTGCACTTGCTTTACCCTGTTTTGCAGGACAGCCATAACCAATTTGAGTCTTGCATAAGATCACACTTGGACGAGTCTTATCAGCCTTAGCTTCTTCAATTGCCTTACCAATCTCTTCTAAGTTATTACCATTTTCCACAACGATTGTCTGAAAATGGAATGCTTCGAAACGTTTTAACACGTCTTCTGTAAATGCGATATCTGTAGATCCTTCAATAGAAATGCTATTGGAATCATAGAATACGATCAATTTATTAAGACCTAATGTACCAGCTAATGAGAATGCTTCATAGGAGATACCCTCCATCATACATCCGTCGCCACCAAGTACATAAGTATAATGATCTACTACTGGGAAGTTTTCTTTATTAAATTTTGCAGCTAAATGCTCTTCTGCCATTGCCATACCAACTGCCATTGCCATACCTGCACCTAAAGGTCCTGTTGTAGCTTCAACACCTTTGGTATGACGGTATTCTGGATGACCTGGAGTTAAAGAATCTAACTGACGGAACTGCATCAAATCTTCTTTTGTTAAACCATAACCGAATAAATGTAGTAAGGAGTATAATAAAGTTGAACCATGTCCTCCTGAAAGAATAAAACGATCTCTGTTAGCCCAATCTGGATTTGCAGGATTATGTTTCATATGTTTTGCCCATAATTCATACGCAATATCTGCACATCCTAATGGAAGTCCTGGGTGTCCTGATTTTGCCTTCTGTACGGAATCAGCCGCTAATACACGAATTGCATTTGCTGACATCATATCAATGTTATTCATCTTGTTTCCTCCTAGAATTCAATCAAATTTAAATTCGATGCGCATTATATCATTTACCGCTCACGCATAATCATACTCATATTACCATGATACCAATAATATCTCAATACAAAAAAAGCAATAATTACTCATAAAAATTGCTAATTTTTATTTTATTTTTCCCACTACTATCCTTCTGTTCTATAAGCTTGAAACAGCTTCTCTCATTACTTTTGCAATATCCTCATTGATCACAAGATCTGCCCTACTATCTGCGGAGGTTGAACTCTTATTGATTAAGATCAGATTATTTCCTCTGAAATAGTCGATGAGACCTGCTGCCGGATACACAATCAAAGAGGTGCCTCCAATAATTAAGGTATCCGCTTTTGAAATGGCATTTACGGCCCCTGTAATCACCTCTTGATCCAATCCTTCTTCATAAAGTACTACATCTGGTTTTATCGCTCCACCACACTTTTCACATACTGGAATACCCGGTGCATTTACAACGTAATCTGCATCATAAAAAGCATGACACTTCATGCAATAATTTCTCAGTACAGAACCATGTAGCTCATAGACTATCTTAGAACCTGCTGCCTGATGAAGCCCATCAATGTTCTGGGTAACCACCGCCTTTAATTTTCCCATTGCCTCAAGTTTTGCAAGTGCGATATGGCAATCATTCGGTTTTGCCTCTGAGTAGATTAGATTCTTCTTATAAAAGTCAAAAAAATCTTCTGGATAATGTACAAAAAAAGAATGGGATACTGCTTGCTCTGGAGTAAAGTTACGGTTTAACTTTTTACTATAAAGTCCATTGGAACTTCGAAAATCCGGAATACCACTAGCAGTCGAGACACCAGCTCCACCAAAGAAAACGATATTATTACTTTCCCTTAATATCTTAGATAATTCAGCTACTTTTTCATCCATGAGACCATCTCCCTTTTTCTTTTATGATATTAATTCTTCATTCTGACCCAATAATCACGATACTCTGTACCATCATGTCCAACTAATTTTTCCTCCGATAAAACAAATCCAGTTTCCTTTAATGCCTGAATTCGATCAACTGCATAAGGTGCCGCTTTCGTAGCAATCATAGAACAATCAAATAAACGATACGTTGGCTCTATAATAATGGATAGAATATCTTTTAACATTTCCGTTTGCATCTCATAGTCAGATGCCACATCCAGTCTCAATAAACCACAGTCGTTGAAATAATCATTGGACTCTCTATGAAATAATTCAATTGTCCCAATGACCTTCTTCACTTCTTGATCCATAATGGACCATCTGACAAATCCTTTGTTGTTATATTCCATCGTCCAATATGTAATCGTCTCTTCAACATCCTTTAATTTTGGACAGTAAAAGATACATCCATGGCAGTTATCGCTATTAAAAAAAGGTAATGCCTTTTTATCCCCATAGACTTGATATAAATCTTTAGCATCCTTATTTTCTACGAATCGTAATTGAAATCTGCTTCCTTCCAATACTGGGCATTTTTCATATACATCTATCATTGTACTGCCTCCATTCCTTTTTTAACAATAGTATAACATAGATAACAGCTGAATGCCCTATTAACCTACTGAAATGTCGGTTAATCAACGATTACAATATATCTTAATAGCCTCGGAAATAAATGCAGCTGTTCCTTCTCCATGACAGTCCATATTCTTCATGAATCGTTCATCACTGATATACATCATGCCCAAGCCTTCTAAAATCTCGATGGTACAATCATAATAATTTTTCGTGATAAAGTTCTGCCACTCTCTCACAAGTAACTGTGCTTTCTCGCAGGCTGGATCTTCCTTTCGAATCTTACTAAATTCCAATAAGATTTTTTCAAACTCCTCATTAATTATATTCCATGTTTCTTTTGAATAACCACCTGTTTTTTTCTCATACTCTTTATATGTATCGGTTTCACCCCAACGCTTCTTTGCTTCTTCTACATACTGCTGCTTCATATTCTCTATCTCCGTCATATCAAATTCATGAAAACTAATTTCTTGGTCTCCATCCATCATCCGATCAATCAGATGAACCATCTTTTTCAATCGTAACTGTTTCTTATGAAGAAGTTCCCTTTGCCTTTTTAAGGCTTCTCTTCGATCATAGTTTGGATGCTCCATAATCTCTTTAATCTGATTTAATGGAAAATCTAATTCACGAAAAAAAAGAATCTGCTGTAATAGTTCCAAATCCTTACTGGTATAGGATCGATATCCTGTATCTCTTACCTTCTCTGGTTTTAATAGACCAATCTGATCATAATAATGCAGTGTTCTGACCGTAACTCCAGTTAACCTTGCAACATCATTTACTTTCATCCTTTTGGAAACCTCCTCTTCTGCAAATTTAAACTTTATTATATACTATTACGTTACGTTAGAGTCAAGGTGTTTACTGAAATAAATGCTTCCAACTTAAAAAATACCCAAAAACAGCCGAAATAGTTTATTTCTCTTTCGGCTGTTTTTTACTTATTTATGTTCTTATAAGTTCTTATAAATTTTTACAGTATTCAGCGATGCTTTGTGCAACTGTCTTTGCTGCTACCACTGCATCGATAACCGTTTTTGCACCACTGACTACATCACCACAAGCAAACACCCCTTGTTTTGTTGTATGTCCATACTCGTCCGTAACTAAAAGACCATACTTTGTTTCAAGATCAGGACTTGTCGTTACGATATGACGCTGTGCTGTCTGACTAACTGCAATGATCACATTATCACAAGGGAATAATTCTTCGGAATTTGGAACTGTTTCTAAAGCTACACTTCCATCTTCACGTACTACCTTTCGAGTTGAAATAAAGATAACTCCCTCATCCGTTATTTCTACTGGGCTCTTATAAAGGTTAAACTGTACTCCCTCTTCCTTAGCCTCATGAATCTCAACCTTAGTCGCTGTCATATCCTCAAAACCACGACGGTAAGTAATCGTTACCTCAGAAGCTCCATAGTACTTCGCTGATCTAGCAGCATCCATAGCCACATTACCGGCTCCTATGACACAGACGCGCTTTCCTAACTGATACACACTTGGATTTTTCAGATAATCAATGGCATAAAAAGAATGTCCAAGCGTTTCTCCCTTAATATTTAATGTCTTAGGGCTCCATACACCAGTACCAATGAAGATAGCATCATAGCCATCATTCAATAATTTATCCAATGTGATGACTGGTCCTACAAATGTATTTGGTTTAATACGTACACCAAGCTGTACTAATTTTGCTTCCAAATGTTTAACAATGCTTCTTGGCAAACGGAATTTTGGAATACCATACGTAAGTACACCACCGATTTTATCTCTTAACTCAAAGATGGTAACTCGGTATCCCTTTTGCGCTAATAAAATTGCAGCGGTAATACCTGCTGGCCCAGAACCTACCACGGCAATATTTCTATGATTATCTTCTGCTTTTTCTATTGTTAACTCTTCTAGATATTTTTCAGAAATATAACGTTCGATTTCAGGGAAACTAATTGGTTCTCCCTTGATACCGCGGATACAATTTCCCTTACATTGATCTTCGTGAGGACATACGATTGCTGTAATCGCAGAAAGTGGATTATTATCAAAAAGAAGTTTCCCTGCTTCATGTATCTTATCTTCTTGAAACAGTCGAATCACTTCTGGTATTGAAGTACTGATCGGACAGTTATTTTGACACTTTGGATTTTTGCACTGTAAACAACGTGCTGCTTCATTTTGTAGATGTTCCATGATTACCTCCTATATATAAAAATCGCCTCCATATGAATTAGGTTAATGATTACACTTTAGCACATAACCTAAAACATAGGAGGCGACAAGTATCTGCTTTCTATTGTTTTCTTAGTATATCATAAAGATAATTCTGATTCAATTGTATCTCGTATTCCGTTGAATTATTCAAATTAATAAGATTGAAGATGTAGTAGTTGGGTCCAGTATCCCGTTTACTTATGAAAATGCAAAATTGAAATAGTTTTCTAAATGGCTGCTTTCGATATCTATGTAAGCAGCCTCTTTTTATGTATAATTATTATTTTTTCATTGACATATAATACATAAAAGCTATAATAATTAGATAAAAAATCATAATACTGAAATTTTATACATAGGAGGTTTCAAATGAAGACTAAGATATTTATTGATGGCAGTGAAGGCACCACTGGACTTCGTATTCATGAACGCTTTCAGAATCGAGACGATATTGAGCTTTTAACAATATCACCCGAACTTAGAAAAGATACGAATGAAAGAAAAAAATTAATTAATGCTTCGGATTTCACTTTCTTATGTTTACCTGATGCTGCAGCACGTGAAGCAGCTTCCCTCGTAGAAAACGATCATGTACGATTAATCGATTCCTCTACTGCACATCGTACCGAGGAAGGATGGGCTTATGGTTTTCCAGAGTTATCAGTAAATCATAAACAAGCAATTAAAACTGGGAAGCGCATTGCAGTTCCTGGATGTCATGCAACTGGCTTGATTTCACTTGTATATCCTTTGATTGCAGGTGGTATCTTACCAAATGACTACCCTGTTACTGCTTTCTCCCTTACTGGATATAGCGGTGGCGGTAAAAAAATGATCGCTGAATATGAAACTGCTGATCGGTCTACCGAATATGATGCACCAAGAGAGTATGCATTAGGCCAAGTACATAAACACTTAAAAGAAATGAAGAAGATTACGGGATTATCAAGAGAACCTCTTTTCTCTCCAATTGTAGCTGACTATTATAGTGGCATGCTGGTATCTTTACCACTTTATAAGGAATTATTGAATGGCGAGCAAACACCTGAACTTATCCACAATTTTTTTAAAACTTACTATGCTAATCAACAATTTATTAAAGTTATGCCCTTTGGATGTGAATCCGAGAGCCGCGGCTTCCTAACTAGCAATGGTTGCTCTGGTTGGGATGGTTTAGAGATTTATGTCACAGGTAACTCCGATCGTATTTTAGTATCCTCTCGTTTTGATAATCTCGGAAAAGGTGCCTCTGGTGCCGCCATTCAATGCCTAAACATAATGTTAGGTTGTGAAGAAAATAAGGGACTTAATCTATAACCAACGATAAGGAGAATTTCATATGCGGAGATCTGATCGTGAAGTAAATGATATCAAACAATTACAAAAGATTCTCAATGAATGTAAAGTATGTCATGTTGCAATGGTAGATGAGGGATATCCATATGTTATTCCGTTAAATTATGCTTATGAGTTAGAGGAGAATACGTTAACTCTATATTTTCATTGTGCAAAAGAGGGACGTAAAATTAATATTCTACATCAAAATAATAATGTTTGTTTTGAAATGTGCATTGAAGGTGCTCCAGTAAATGCTCATATCAATCCTTGCAACTCTGGATACTATTTCTCTAGCATCCTAGGTTTCGGAAAAGTTGAATTTATTAGTGAAACAAGTGAGAAAAAACGTATACTTTCCCTGTTATTAAAACACCAGGCAAATCTTGATGTCACTTTTAATGAGGCACAAGCATCCTCTGTTTGTATATTTAAAATCACGACACAAGACTTTACAGGAAAGATAAAAGTTAATCCCAATAATAAATAATCTTCCTACTTAAGTAAATTTCACGAATCAATTAATTAAAATTATAGCCCTTTACCAATTCGATAAACTCTGATAGCGCAGGGGATAACCATTTACTCTTATGATAAAATAACTGTCCCTGCATAAAAAATTGGCAGTCCTTGATATGTAATATGCTTAGCTTGTTGGCTGCCAATTCCTCTATCAGTGTAAAGTATGGCAATACAGATAACCCAATATCCGCTTGAACAAACTTCTTAATAATCTCCGTATTTCCAATCTCTAAAAAAATCTTCGGATAAACTCCAACAGAGTTTAAATAATCTTCAAATACTTTTCGATAACTACAATTTTTCTCCGTAAATAGAAATGTCTCTTCCTTTAAATCCTCTATTGTTATCTGGTTCTTTTTTAGCAGCTTATGTCTTGGGGAACAAATCACTGAGATGGAACTATCATAGCTAAATGCTTTTACCCATTCTATGTTCTGCAAAGGCTGATCTAAAATCCAAATCAAATCGATCTTATTTGCATTTAACATTGCTGTCAATTCATCATATGTTCCAATTTGAATTACTGTAGAAACACCTGGATAAGTAATATGATATTCATGCAATATCTGCGGAAGATACGCCGTACAAACTGACTCTAAAATTCCAATTCTTATTTCTCCCCTAGGGATTGAATCTGATGTAAGATCAGCAATCGCATTATTGGAGCATGCTATGATCTCATTTACATAATGTATAAACCTCTCCCCCTCATTCGTAACATTAACCGTTTTTCCAATTCGATCAAATAATCTGACATTAAGTTCACCCTCCAGTTGTTTTATTTGCATCGTTACTGTAGATTGTGAGTAGCCTAATTCCATGGCTGCCTTGGAAAAACTTCTATACTCATATATTTTTTGAAAAGTAATCATATTACGAATCTCCATCTTGTTCTCTCCTTTCTAATCTCAAAGTATTATAGTTCAAAAAAAATGAATGATATTATTAAAACTATGAATTTTACTAATCTAACAATTTATGCTACCATATTCTTACACAAAGCACAAGAAAAAGGAGGGGATATGCTATGAAAACGATGAAGATTGGATTTTTAGGATTAGGTACCATAGGATCTAAGCTCATGGAGTATCTACGAGCAAATATTCTAACGATTCAAAAGGAATTCGCATGCAATATTCGTATTGCTAAAGTTTTTGTTAGAGATATCAATAAAAAGCGATCCATTGATACTTCAGATCTAGACCTTACCTTCAATCCATATGAAGTAGTCAATGAATCTGATCTTATAGTGGAGTGTCTTGGAGGTAATGGTGTAGAGCTTACACGCAAATTAATCTTATCGGCAATTGATCAAAAGAAAGCAGTTATTATGTCAAGCAAGAAATGTCTTGCTATGTATGGAAAAGAGATTATGACGGCAGTAACGAAAAATCATACAGTATTCCACTACGATGCAACAGTTGGAGGAGGAATACCTATTAGTTCTATATTTGATAGCATGGGTAAATGTGAAACAATTCAAAAAATGTATGGTATCTGTAATGGTACATCCAACTTTATACTTAGTGAGATGACCGATCACAATCTCTCATATCAAGATGCATTACAGAAGGCCATCCAATCCGGATATGCAGAAAATAACCCTAAGGAAGATGTCGATGGCTTTGATGCTTTATACAAAACCATTATTATGCTTGGAATGGGTATGAATTATTGGATAACGATCAAGGATATTGAGCCAGTCACTATTTCATCGATTGATAAACTTGATATTTTAAAAGCAAAACGAGAGAATTATATAATTAAACCTATATTCTATCTTGAAAAAGATCATGATCAAGTTACTGTTTATATTGGACCAAAAAATGTATCGAAAGACTCCCTGATGGCCACAGTAAAAGAAAACAATAACATTATTGTAATCTATAGTAGCGAAAGCAGGGAACGGGCTTTCTATGGTCAAGGTGCTGGTGCTAAACCTAGTGCTTCAGCAATGTATGATGACCTGATCAAGTCTTTAAAAGAAATGAATTATACAAAAACTTTAGCCTTTATCTAAAGAGCATTTAGTATTAGTCTACAACTTAAAATTTAATTATAGCATAGAAAAAGACATAAGTTTTTGCTTATGTCTTTTAACTTTATGAGACATCCGGGATTCGAACCCGGGACACCTTGATTAAAAGTCAAGTGCTCTACCGACTGAGCTAATATCCCATGCATATTAATTTTGCATCGCCTTTTTCGCAAGGCAAATGCCCAGAACCGGAATCGAACCAGTGACACGAGGATTTTCAGTCCTCTGCTCTACCGACTGAGCTATCTGGGCATAATGTTGTTACTTTATATTTAATTAAGTAACTAATTGCGGGGATAGGATTTGAACCTATGACCTTCGGGTTATGAGCCCGACGAGCTTCCAGACTGCTCCACCCCGCGATAATAACTAATTGGTTGATATAACCTCGCTTTAGTAGTTATAACGACCAGTGGATGGAGAAGGATTCGAACCTTCGAAAGCGTCGCTAACAGATTTACAGTCTGCCCCCTTTGGCCACTCGGGAACCCATCCAAATTCCAAGCCGACGATCGGACTCGAACCGATAACCTGCTGATTACAAGTCAGCTGCTCTGCCAATTGAGCCACGTCGGCATTTCCACTACTTTTGACATAGCATACAAGGCAAAGCTTGTATAACTCTCAAAAATTCATGACTGTTAACTTTCGTTAACAATGGGACCTACAGGGCTCGAACCTGTGACCCTCTGCTTGTAAGGCAGATGCTCTCCCAGCTGAGCTAAGATCCCTGGGATATTCAATTTCAATATCGTTTGTATGTTTTCCATACAAGCGACCCGGATGGGACTCGAACCCACGACCTCCGCCGTGACAGGGCGGCGCTCTAACCAACTGAGCCACCGGGCCAAACCTTAGCAACTTATGTCACTTTTCATATTTTTCATATTGGACCACGATTTTCATTGTTTGTCTACTGACAATTGTTACCAAACATTGAATACATACTCCAGTTTAAAACCTTTAGGTTAAGCCCTCGACCTATTAGTAACAATCAGCTACACGCGTTACCGCGCTTCCACCTTTGTCCTATCAACCTTGTCGTCTTCAAGGGGTCTTACTAGCTTACGCTATGGGATATCTTATCTTGAGGGGGGCTTCACGCT
>JAQXNU010000116.1 GCA_029098165.1 Clostridiales bacterium | reverse complement strand
GCCACTTGTTGGTGCAATGATCCCTGTCAACAACTTCATAAGTGTTGTCTTTCCCGCACCATTTGGTCCGATCAATCCAATAAATTCTCCCTCTGACACCGTAAGGTTAACTTCATTTACTGCTCGTTTCGTTTCATACTCACGATGAAACAATCCCTGGATACTGCCCTTTAAGCCCTCCTTTTTTTTATACCTTCGATACTCTTTTGTTAACTGCTTCGTTTCTATAATATTCATATGCATCTCCTGTCTACATCCAATATAAAAGGATAATCTCATCATATCCATATTGTCTATCCTATGACATGTGATAGACAATCATGTTTACATGCATTTCTAAGTTCAATGGAAAAATCATCGATGTCATTCTTCAGATAATCAAAGATTTCCTGGCCACCGGGATATCCCTTTTGAATCAATATTCGTAACAATTCTGTTAAACTCTCTTCCAAATGCTCCTTTTGTTGTACTACCCATGAACTAACTATCTGATAATCACCATCCTGAAACTTTACCTTGCTAAGTGGCTTCTTTACAATCATAGCCCCAATCATATTTCTCATAACGACACTGCTAATATTAAAAAAGAGCGTCTCGTAATCATTTTGATAATTTTCTAGTATGTCTCTCACATAGTCATTGGAGAATGCATGAAGAAACTCTTGCTCGATCGCAATATAGCTTATATAAGAATAGACAGCATCTACTCCACATTGTTTTAAAGGGTCAATCAACGTTGGATAATCAAACGTCAGAATATGATCTTGTGGCGCAAATTTTGCATCATAATAACGCAAAAACCCTGGTATTCCTTTTAATACAGTTTCCTCTAAGCATTGATTTTGATACGACTGGAATTGTTCTATGACTTTCTCATATATTTCTTTTACTTTTATGACTTTTTTAATCACAAGCTGGTATCCCTCACGATAGGCCTCTATCGCATCGCCTTCTACGCGCTTTACGTAATAAAGTTCTCGTTCTGGGATTTTTGACATATCTAATTCCTCAATACAATAGATCACTGCTTCCATTAACTGTTGAGCTTTTTGATAACTGATTGAGGTACTCTCTTTGCTTGTATATTTTTCCGAAAGTTCAACAACTACTGGAATCAGTTCTTCCATGGAGTACTCATTCATCCTCAAACTCCTCATTTCTTTGACTCATAAATCCATGACCACCACGTCTGACTTTGCGTGCAAGTTTTTCTAGACTTGTATCTTCTAGATACTCTAAGGAGCCCTGACAATCCTGATTAAACGCTTCTACCATATAATCAATCAGTTCATCATCATTCAACTCATCCATTGCCTCATTCTTATAGAGATAAAAGATATCCTGTAAACTAGAGATCGTCTCTACATAATTGTCTTGATAGATATATGGAGAGTCACAAAATGCAAAGATTAATTTTTTAAGGATTCCTTCTCCAAACTCTACCCTCTCCTGCTCTTGTAAACACTTTTTGCGATCGTCTAATAAAATCAGAGCCTCCTGTTGAGTTAAGCTTAGTCCAAACTTTTTCGTATACTCATTACATTCTAATAAAGGTTGAACTTGTAAACTATGATTTGAAACTGCTTCCAGAAAATCTTTTTTGTCCATGCAAACTCCTCCTATCTGTGATAACTACTGATATTACGCCTATTATATTCTGTTTACAAGACTTGAAATTTATTCCATTTTGTGGTAATATGATTGTAGAAAAAGGGGCTGTGAAAAAACTGCAAAAAAGAATAACGAGGAACGAGTCGGGAAATCACATTAGAATTTGGCTAAGTCCGGCCGTAAGGGAAAGGCAGACAAATTCTAATGTAATTCCCCGACTCGTTAGTTCATCTCTATTGCAGTTTTTACAACCCCCTTTTATTATTTCATTGTCTGATAAATTGCATAGCCGCATTTCCCATTACGTTTTGCCTGATATATCGCAATATCTGCTTGTTTGTATAGCATCTCATAGTTAACGTTATTGCTAGTGATCAATGTTGCGCCCATGCTCGCTGAAACTTGGCTTCTTCTTTTTTCCGAAGCTATCTCAAATTTCATAATTTCTAATGCCATACTCATTTTTTTCATTAACTCTGTCATCTCAATTGTATCTGGTATAAACACAATAAACTCATCTCCACCAACTCTACTGATGACTGCTCTTTCACTAAA
>JAQXNU010000115.1 GCA_029098165.1 Clostridiales bacterium | reverse complement strand
GAAGCATTGGAAGTTTTGGATTAGCCTAAATGAAACAAACATCAATGGACAGATAAAATCAACGACCTGCCGTTTCCTGAATCTTGGAACAGAGTTTCTCCAATCCACGGACTCTTTACTGTAGGAACTCAGAAGAAGGATAAGCCCTGGTTGGCTATCAGTAGTTAACCGGTTTATATATAACTCCGGCGGAAGAATTAATCCGAGCCCGGAACCAGTCTGATTTATGCACCTACTTTTCTGTGCTGTCAAAAGACAAATGGCGTAAGCTGAACCTAAAAAGGAGGGAATGCTTATGCAGAGCAAAGAAGTAAAGAAGTGGAAGGATCAGGAAGCATTAAAACGTTATCAGATGATAGCCCCATTAATGGATCCAGATTTGGATGAAGGCAAGCGTCTTCAGATGCGAGAAGATATCGCAAGGAACAATGGATTGTCCGTGAGAACGCTGTACCGATATGAAGAAAAGTATAGAAATGCAGAGTTTGAGGGATTAAGACCAAGGAACCGGGGGAAAAGACGTTCCCAGAAGCTAATAGAGAACTTTGATGAAATCGTAGGGGAAGCAATCCAGCTAAAAAGGGAAGTGCCCAAACGGAGTGTGCGCCAGATTATAAAGATTTTAGAACTGGAAGGATGGGCACCATCGGGAGTGCTCAAGCAGTCCACCATGCAGAGATATCTGTACAACGCTGGGTTTGGCATAAAACAGATGAAGAAATATGCGGAAGGAAGAACGACATCATCCAGAAGGTTTTGCCGTCCACACCGTATGGAACTTCTACAAGGAGATATTAAGTATGGTCCTGATATCAGGACAAGCAATGGGAAATTGATCAAGACATATCTGTCATCCCTGATCGATGATCATTCTAGATATAGCCTGCAGTCGGAATTCTATGATAATCAGAGACAGGAAATCGTGGAGGACACGTTTCATAAGGCAATCCTGAAGTTTGGAAAATTCGATTGTGGCTACGTGGATAACGGAACCCAGTATATATCCAGGCAATTGAATGAGAGCTGTGCAAGGCTTGGAATCAGGCTTTTGCGAGCGAAGCCAAGGGCTTGTGAGGCGAAAGGGAAGATCTTCTTAGAGCAGGAATACCAGACAGAATCTCATGATGGAATTAGGGAGTATTATGAATCTTATGGGATTAAGGTAGTGCCGGGAGGGATTACGCCAAAGCAAGAATTCGATCGTGACACAAGAAATCTTGTGTTTATAGATACCGGCGTAGTCAGCGAAGCATTTTTACATAAGGAAGAAAGAAAGCTAGATAATGCAGGCTGTTTTTCGTTTGAAAACAGTAAATATGAAGCCAGCACAGCACTTGCAAATGCACAGGTAATCATTGCATATGATCCTATGAATACGGAAACAGTCAAGGTGCAGTACCGGGATATGGAGCCTATCACAGCACATAGAATAAAAATCGGATCTTTTTCCGATAAGAAACCGCTAGTTCCGGTATCCATGTCGAATCACGTACCAGAGACATCAAGATTTTTGGATACACTGGAAAAGAAGTATAACGAAGATCATCAGATCGTGGCCAATGCCATTTCATTTGGAGACTATGGAAAGGCAGGTGAGAGATGATGTACGAAGCCTTTTTTGAAATGGAACATACTCCTTTTTCCAGGAATGTACCGGCAGACAGGTTGTATCATTCCACGCAGATAAAAGATGCCATCGGACGACTTTCTTATGCAGCTGATCGTCAGCTTTTTACTGTGGTCACAGCAGATTCGGGATGTGGGAAATCAACACTGATCCGAATGTTTGAAGCAAGCCTAAAAAAGGATAAATATATACTACTGTATCTGTCTGACTCAAAGCTTACACCAAGATGGCTGTATGCGGGACTTTTAGATCAGATGGGAATGGAATCTAGGTTCTACCGTGGTGATTCTAAAAGACAGTTACAGAAGGAGATTGAAACTGTAAGAACAGTACAGAAAAAGAAAGTGATCTGTGTACTGGATGAAGCTCACCTGCTGGATAAAGAAACCTTGGAGGAATTCCGTTTCCTATTAAACTATCGGTTTGATTCATCGAGTCCGATGAGCTTAATACTGGTGGGACAGACAGAACTGTGGGATCAGAAACTAAGATTGCAAAGATATGTGGCCATACGTCAGAGGATTGACATGAACATCGTACTGAACCGTCTGGACCGTGCAGAAACAGGAAAATACATCACGGCACATATGGCATATGCAGGATGCAAACAGGATTTGTTTACAAGTGGTGCGGAAGACGAGGTATTTAAAGTATCAGCGGGAATACCGAGGATGATCAATCGAATCTGTGAAAAAACGCTGATGTATACTTACCAGCAGCAAAAACATCTGATTGATGAACATATGGTGCGCTTCGTGGCAGACCATGAGATGCTGGGAGGTGTGCAAGAATGAGAATTGAGTATGAATGTCATGGGAGTAAAGGAATGCGACCACAGAAGTGGAAAGGCGAGGTAAAAGTGCTAAATCATCATGCTCCATATGAGATGGAAATCAGCGCACGTGGAAGTTATTTTCATCTGATTGTAGGAAAACATGCTTATGGCAACTATATGTGTCTGCCGAACTGGAATATAGGAAGCGAAATGGCATCCATGTCGGATAGCTTTTGGAACTGGGAACGGCTGAAAGAAGCAGGAATGAAATCAGTAGATGCGTACAGCATAGCAGATGCACTTGTAGCGTTAAGTGAATATATGGAGTTATAAAAGAAAAGCCTTGCTGGCAGATGCTTGCCAGCAAGTGTAAATATCAATGACAAGAGAATGGGTAAACTGCTGACAGGGAGTATGAGTAAGTCAGCGACAGCTCATGAAATTAGTAACAAGAGTAAGAAATATGAAAAGTTCTGGAATTGATTTTACTAGAAAACAAATATTAGATGAATATAATAGAAACTTAAGAGTACAATGTCCAATTTGTAATGAAGGTCATCTATTTGAGGGGGTAAAAGGAGAATTTGCTAATGGAAAATAGTGATTTGGGTGAAATTATATTACAACATTATGAAAAGTATTTAGGTACGTTTGAGAATCGAGAAATATATGAAAATAATGAAACTATGCCTTCAATACAAATGATTCAATATAGAAATATTTTTGAAGGATGTAAAACATATGCATCATTAGGACTATCAAAATTTTCTGAAGAAATTAATAATACATGTGAAATCGTAATGTCAATCGATAATGATTATGAAAAAGCCTCATATGTTCTTGCAAATGTATTATTCTATATTGTTCTAAATAAGCTAGATTTTGGTAGAGGAACATATATTGGCGGAATAGAAAATATTGATAGTATATTTGTTGACCAGCATAAAAAGAGTGCTATATATTTTACAGAGACATATGCTTTTCCAGATGAGTTTTCACACATTAGAGGAAATGCAAAAATGTATATGGCTTTTTTTATTTCACAAGAGGAATACGATTTTATAAAGAAAAATGGTTGTGAAAAGTTTGAAGAATATTTAGAAGAAAAAGAAATTGATATTATGCATTTAGATAGGTGATTTTTAGTATTATAAGATTGATTCAAGGAGACATTTTGCTGGAAATTCTGGAATAGATCATGGGACACTTGGAGTTGATATTGATGAATGATATAACAAAAAAATGCTAGAACTAGATAAAATGTTATTACAACAACTTAATAAATATGCTTTTAAGAAAAAGAGATAACATACTTTTAATCGATTAATCGGAGAATGTTTGAAGGATATTACGATACTTGAAACAAAATCGAAGGGTAAACCTAAAGTTCATATTAGTGTTTGTATAGGATTTAGTGAGGATTAAAAAAGAATTCTCTGATATTTCAAAGGATAAATTTCCTATCGTACTCAAATTTGACGAACATACATAAAATTTCCAAGGTGCCTATCTGAATTACCAATAAGAGTATCAAATAACAACATTTGTACTGTTTCTTTATAGTAGGGTTTGTTTGTTCTCTAAGTAATGTACTAATATTGTTGCCACTCTCTCAGCTTGACGTGTGTCTGATATAATTGATTGTCGCTGATTTATCCTTTATACTGTCATTAGTCTAAAGAAAGGAAGAACCCAGGGGCCTTTCTTTGACGAGTCCGTCCCCTAGGTTCAATGGTATTGTAACCATGGTTATTATATCAAGATATGAGCTAAGGTACAAGGAAAAAGAAAATATTTTTGGCTCTTCTAGGGTAATGGTGGGTTAAAAATGCCACCAATCCCTGTGTTTATCTAGGTTAAGCGACTTTCGATTTTC
>JAQXNU010000114.1 GCA_029098165.1 Clostridiales bacterium | reverse complement strand
AACTGGCCTTGGCTTAAAAGAAGCTAAAGACGTTGTAGATAACGCTCCTAAGGTTCTTAAAGAAGGCGCTTCTAAAGAAGAAGCTGAAGATATCAAAGCTAAACTTGAAGCTGAAGGTGCTAAGATCACTCTTAAGTAATTTTAACTTGATATTTTTAAAAAAGGGAATCGGTTTGCCGATTCTCTTTTTTATGTGATGAGGTGTTATTGCGACATAGCAGTAGCACCTTTATTTTATTCATGAATTGCAAAATGTTAAGTTATCTACAATTACTTAACAAAATGATTTAAGTAATGAAAAGACAGTAAAATCAACCGTATAGAGTCATACATAGAACTTAACGTATTTATGTTCAGTTATTCATGTAGTAAATTGATACAAAAAGAATAGATTATTATGCAATTGTATTGTGCAAAATGTCTGACATTTTACTTAACAATGATTAAAATGAGCTCAAGAACTTAGAAAACTCATAATGGAGGTAAAAGTTTGAATGTTCATGCAATGTTACATAATCCTATAAGTAATTATGCTTTTATTGTTAATAAGCAAGAAATACATATTCGTTTTTGAACGGCTAAGAATGATGCTCAAAAAGTAATCTTACACTATGGAATGAAGTTTGACTGGGAACATAAAGAAGAAATAGAGATGAAACATCTTTATACGGATCAATTATTTGATTACTATCAGGTGAATTTAATCTATCCCGATATAAGGCTTGGTTACTATTTTGAGGTAATCAGTCAGATGGATACGATCGTATATACGGAGTCAGGGATTTTTAAACAGTTAGTAATAAAAGCACATGAAAGAGGTATTAGGATTGTATTGGATGCGGTATTTAACCATTGCAGTGAAAAAGCCCTACAGCTCCAGGATGTTCTAAGGAAGGGAGAAGAATCTCTCTATAAGGATTGGTCTTGTATAAAAAGCTATCCGATCACACAGAGTCCGCCAAACTATGAGACCTTCGCAAATTTAGGATTTATGCCAAAATTAAATACTGATAATATAGAAGTTCAAACATATCTTTTATCTGTGGTAAAATACTGGACAGAGAACTATGGAATTGACGGATGGAGACTGGATGTTTCTGATGAACTGAGTCAAGATTTTTAAGAAAGTTAAGAAAAGTTGTGAAGGATTATAATAAAGAACTTGTGATCATCGGAGAGAACTGGAACGATTCAAACCCATGGCTCTTGGGAGACCAATTTGATACAGTCATGAATTACGGAGTCGCTTATCGTGCAGTAAGCTTCTTTGCTAAAAGTAAGTTTACCTGTGAAGAATTTACGCAGAAGCTGGTGAATCTGTTGATGACATATTCAGATCCGATAAATGAGCAGATGTTTAATTTCCTGGATACTCATGATACAGAACGGTTTTTATATCTTGCAAATGAGGATGAAACATGTCTTAAGAATGCCCTTGCTTTTTTATATGGTTATATTGGTGTGCCTTGTATCTTTTATGGGACAGAGATAGGCTTATCGGGAGGGATGGACCCTGATAGTCGAAAAACATTTCCTTGGAAGGAAGAATTATGGAACCATCAATTACTCTCATATATCAAAAGGTTGATATCACTACGAAAAGCCGAAGTTGCGATCAGAAAAGGAACCATTACGTTTTTAAGCAGTGCCGAGCTGTTTATTATGAAACGTTCCTATGAAGGAGATAATATATATATATATATATATATCATAATTAATACGACCAATAAGAAACAGACAATTCCGATTCAGATACAGAATGAGGTATCGCAGGAATTGCTGAGTGGTAAGGCGGCAAACAGCATGATCCCAGCAAACTCATCTTACTATCTGAGATAAATATTAGGGATTGAGCAATAGCTGCCCTCCAGGACAGCAGTCGAATTCTAATCGCAATCAATGTTCCATAATATTTACTGCAGCTTTAGTTTTTACACGGTTGCTCATTGAGATTGTCATAGTATCAGGTTTTAGAAGATTACTGTTTTCAATTGAAGTGATAACAACTAGATTTTTATTATCAATAAAACGCTCTGTTTCAACACCGAGAATATCACCTAGGATGATTCCTTTTTGCTACTGATGATTTAGAAGAAAATTCTAAAGGTTATTATCTGGGGAGTTAACAAAGATATTCTCGGGTGAAAAACTAAACTGGATGATCTGTGTTAACTCTTCGTTCAAGATATCCTCCATAACGAGAAAAGGATGTTCTTCTTGCAGTAATTTTCTGGCCTCCCTAAATATGATAGGATAATTCGGATATATCTTGCAAAAGAGAGGATCATCGATCGTACAATCAATAAAGATCACAGGTGCGTAATACATCTTAGTGACCTGATGTGAATTGGAGGAACTGATATCGATGATATAAACGGCATCCAAAGAACGTTTACTGATGATATCAGCCTGCTTCTCAACGTCTTTTGTTGTAGATAAGATTGTATCGTATCCGGCTTGCGATAGCTGATGTTGCAATTCCACTGCTAAGTCATAGTAAATCATTTTCTTGCTCGTGGAATTGCTTTGATTCCAGTTAATGATAATACCTACCAGATTACTTTTTGTATGCAGTTTATCAGGTTTCTTTTTTGATATGTAGTTCATTTTGCGAGCTGTTTCAACTACTTTAAAACGGGTATCGTGACTGATGACTTCTTTATCAGAATTATTTAGTACATAGGAAACTGTAGCAAGGGAAACTCCGCATGCCTTCGCAATATCCCGATTGTAACTCTTTTCTTCTCCATAAGTTATCCTCGTTAAATTTTTGTTAGTTTCGTGCTATATGAAATATATGTAGTTAATTTTATCATCCGATTTCTGCTAGTGCAAGAGAGTAAAAACTAATGTGTATTCACCCAGTCAGCAATTCTTTGCATAAAAGGTTCCGGAGTGATGAAGTAGCTATTATGAATATCGTCGATCTCCACAAGTTGCTTTTCGCAAGATAAGGAATTATAGTAGGCATCAAAGTATTCTTTTGGAAAGAATCGATCATGTAATGTTTTAAATAATAAAGTTGGACACGAAATAGGTTCTTTAAGCAAACTATCTTTATTGGTCATGCATTCTAGAATACGAATGACATGATTTAGCTTTAAGCTAAAAAAGTCGGGAACACGATTTGTTATCGTATCATAAAACTCATTATCAAGATCTGCATGATATCCTTTGGCTTTTGGCGGTTTATATGACATTGAAATGCTTGGACTGATATGTACAAGCAGTCTGCATAGTGCAAGTGCAGGACGGGCAAATGGAGAAGGGACACCTATAGGTTTTGTGTTTTTGTAAACTCCGCAAGCAAATTGAGAAAAAGATCGAAAGTTAGGATTTGAACCTAAATAATATTGAGCAAATATGCCACCCAGGCCAGTGTAGCCTAAGAGGTGAGTATCATCGGAGTAATTCCGGATCACATAGTTATATGCAACATCTATATTTTGAGTCATAGCCTTCAAGGAAAAATCACGAGTGGTTCCACTGCATTCTCCTTCGCCTGGAACGTAATCAAGTGCAAAGACATTAAAATGATGAACACGTCCTAACTGCTCATAGCATTCATAACAACACTTTACAGGAATAACGGGCGTGTGCAAAACGATTATATTTTTTGCATTATGGTCGGAATGATAGCGGAAGATATGTACTTTTTCGGGAACGCCAGGTAAGTAGATATCATCCCATCCTTGCTGTTTTATAAGGTTTTCATTAAGCGGCTGAATCTTCATGTTTCATCCTCCTGTATTAAGTGGGTAGCCAAAGCGAGAAGCACAATTTTCATTAATTCAATATTATGAGTTTCATTCTTAATGTAAGCTAATTGGAGAAATTGCATCTGCAATAGCTGGGTTGTGGTTGCAAGATCATAACGAAAACGAAAGTTTGTTTTTGATAGATAAGTGATCAGTTCCAAATCGCGGGCATTATTTTCATTAATACATTCCTTTGGCGCCTTGGCTTCAATCTGCGACCAGATTTCTGGTCGGATATCCATAACCAGAGGATGCTTTAGAAAACATTCCATAATATATACAAGAGCATTATAAAATATCCTGGATGCAGACTGCTCTGTAGTTGATTGAAACTGATTACGGAATCTTGAGAATATAGAATTCTGTATGTGATTATTAATTGTCATATAGAGGTGTTCTTTATTCTCATAGAAGTGATAGAAGGTTCCTTTCGCAATACCGCAGGCATAGGCGATTTCTTCAGCTGTTACGGTATTTAATCCCTTTTCATTGAAAAGCCGTTCGCCTTCAGTTAAAAGCATTTGATTAATTGTTTTCTTTTGATCAGCGGAAAAACGAGGCATATGTAATGCTCCTTATAATATTTATATGACCCAAATGTTATAATAAGTCATATAAACAATATAGACTAAAACTATTTGAATGTCAATCGCTTCATGTGTTTAAACTATTAATGATATTAGGAGTGATATTGAGTTAGGTTATCTTTCTTGACAGGATTCGATAGAAAGAATAAGATGTTAGACAAGAAGTAAATGAGGAAGGTAACAGTTATGGTAAATCCAAAAACAATTTTTGAATTAAAAAGCGCGTGGTCTACTTTCGATAGAAATCATCCACGCTTTCAGCCGTTCTTAATGGCAGCTCGTCAAAATATCAAAGAGAATTCTATTATTGAAATTAGTATTAAATCTGAATCTGGTGAATCTATTTGCACCAATCTAAAGATTACTGAATCAGACTTAGCACTATTTGAAAAATTAAAACAATTACAAGGCTAGTAAACAAAAAAGTCGAGAATGTGGCAAACTGCTGACATTCCTCGGCTTTCTTATGCTTTGTACAAATTATATTTTCTTTGCTAATCTGATTTTTCCCTGAGAATTAAGGCATAGAGTATAACCTTTTTTGATGTGAACGGTATAAATAGTTGACTTGCCTACACACTCATTGATGACTTCGTTGTTATCTTTGTCATAAACTTTGATAAAATCAGTTGAGTCTAACTGAATCTCATAGTTACCTTTGGCAATATCGATACCTTTTTCGAATTGTCCTGCACCAAATTTAGTCCAGTTCTTCTCAGAAAGTTTTACGGTTTTTGCATTGTTCTCAAGGGCTAGCTTTCTTGTCTCACTGATAAGGCTTTGCTCTTCAAGTTTTAATACATAGCCTTTTTTAATATGTACTGTTTAAAAAGTAGAGCTGCCAACGCATGTATTGATCACTTCGTTGCCTTCTTCATCATAAACCTTGATAAACTCAGTTGCTGATGGAAGAATCATATAATCACCCTCGCTTACAGCTGTAATTGTTCCATCACCCTTAACGGTAGCTACTTCTTTATTTGATGAAGAAAATTTAACTTGTTTAGCAGTTGCGCCATTGATTGCTAATTTAAAACTAGCTCCTAAGTCTAATTCCAGATAATTCTTGTTCATCACTCCATCTTTCGTACTTGTCATAGCTTTCGCTTTTCCCTCTGGCAACACCAGGCTAATAATCAAAGTCGTTACTAGTAGAAAGATACTAAATTTTCTTTTCATATGTGTCCTTCTTGAAAAAATAATGTTTTTACAATTCAGCATTATACTATTTTTTACTCTAATTAAATAGGAGAAAAACGACTTTAAACCATATAAAGTACAAACAGACAAAAAAAGACCCTTACAGGTCGAGTTGTGGTTTTTTTTCATGTGCTTAATAAAGAACACAAACACTTTCATATTGTTAGGCACCTTATTCAAAGTTTCATTTCACCCCATGGTTGCATTAACACTCGAAATTTTTATGCATTCCGCACTATTTTCTCAGTCTGGATAGCATCCATCTACCATATTTACGTATGATTTCCAACAATAGAGGGTATACTCAAAAATGATGATGCATTTTTGCAAAAAATATAAAAAAAGCTGTACAATTTAGTATTGACAGCTTGACGATGATGTGATAATATGAAATGTGCACTATTATGGTTTGATATACCCATTTGTATCTATTATAACACATAATGATAAAAATGCAAAGTGTTTTTGAAGAAATTTATATGAAAGTTTCACAAAAGCACAAGATGTGCTTATGATATTGCAGGAAAACCCTATATTTTGTGGGGTTTTGAATGCTTAGTGCATGCCATACTTTTGGCACGCCTTGTATGCAAGGCTACGAATACGACCGAAGAAGTTTAAAGATTAAAGAACAGAAGGGGTATTCGATTATATAAAAAGAAAAAAATTTCAAGGGGTGAAAACGTCAATGGATAAAAACAGAATACGTCCTATTAAGATTGGAAAAGGCGTAAGAATGAGCTATTCAAAGCAAAAAGAAGTACT
>JAQXNU010000113.1 GCA_029098165.1 Clostridiales bacterium | reverse complement strand
AGCGTGAAGCCCCCCTCAAGATAAGATATCCCATAGCGTAAGCTAGTAAGACCCCTTGAAGACGACAAGGTTGATAGGACAAAGGTGGAAGCGCGGTAACGCGTGTAGCTGATTGTTACTAATAGGTCGAGGGCTTAACCTGATGGTTTGTTGATATTATTTCAATGTGAAGGAATTCAACTTAGGAGGACACTAGTAATAGTGTTCTTTTTTATTATTAAAAATATTGTATTCAAGAACGTAAATATGTTTTTTGTATGTTGCTTTTGAGATTTCTTTAAGATTTCCTTGTTAAGATAGGTACGAACATTATGATCTAATAAAATACGTAAGAAGGAGCAACTAAAATGAAAAAGATTGTAGTATGGCTAAGTATCATAGTATTACTTGTTACGATGACAGGATGTGATCAAAGCACATCTTCCAAACAAGAGCAGATGCCTACTAGTGAAAAAGCTGGTTATGTAGAGCGAGAAGCTTTAAAACCAGTGCTGGAAGATGGAGAGTTTATATTTAAGGATACAGTCAATCCCAAAGGACAGCTTGAGTACATGACAATGCTGGATACAGAAGACATAACAAATAATAAGTTTAACTGTTATACATTAGTGGATGGTACTTTTCAGAAGACTTCACTAACTTGGCTTGAAAAAGCAAGTCGCGAGTTGAATATATATCCATTCGAATATTGTCATGGTCAAAATGGAGTGGATTATGTACTATATATCAAGTCAGATGCTGATGAAGCTGATGAGGAAGAGGGGAATAGATTCTATGGCTTAATAAGAGAGTCGGATACGAAAGGTGACTATGTAGACATAACACCACCTTATTGGATGGAAACAATAGAAGATGGCAGTGGACATGCGATAAAAAATCTTCAGGTAACGAAGGACGGTGTATTATGTTATAGGATGGATTATACCGGTGAAATAGTCTTTTATGATACGGATAAGGCGAAAGAGATTACATATGGTGACTTTGAAACATATCATGATTTTATCGTCAAAGAAAATACATTATATTTTATTACATCCGATAATTCAGAGATACAAGTACAGCATTTAGGTGGAGAAAAAGCCAATAGCATCACACTGAGCAGTTCTTCAGATAATCAAATGTTTCAGGTATCGGATAATGGAAATGTTTATTTACTTGATCATCAAGGAATTAAGGAATTCAAAAAGGGTGGAACTATGTGGGAAATCATAATGGATGCAAAAAAATGTTGCATATCAGAACCGAGTTACATTGCAGAACGATTCCTACTGGTTTCAGATATGAAGAATAGTTATTACATTCATTTCCGTAGTGAGATTGAAGAGAAGGGTGACTTATACGCAAGTTACACTTATGAAGAAGATGCAACCTTGGCAAGTGAGATATGTGTAAATTCAAGCACAAGTGTTATAAATAATCAGAAAAAAATACTTAAAATTTATTCTATGTGGGATAATACTACATTAAGACAAGCAATATCCGATTATAGGAGAGAACATCCAGAGGTAGAAATTGACTATACGGTAGCGGTTCAGGACGCCAGTGCTGTTACTCAGGCAGACATTGTTAGAACAGTAAATACAGATATTCTTGCAGGAAATGGTGCTGATATTTTCTTAATGGATGATCTTCCTCTCGCTTCTTACATTAAGAAGGGCGTTCTTATGGATATGAGTGATATTCTATCTCAGATTGCTTCAAAAGATGGTTTGCTTCCAAATATTGAAGAGAGTTATCGCTATGATGGAAAAGTATATTGTATGCCAATGAGAATATATGTACCTATTTTTGCTATGAATTCTGATATTACAGAGCAGCTAAAAACGGTTGAAGATATCGCAAACTATTGTAAAAAAACAGATGTAAAATTAATGGAGCCGCATACCTATGAGGAATTAACAAACATGTTCCTTTATACGTATTACAATGAACTTTTTACAGAAGACGGATCTTTAGACCAGGAAAAACTGAGTTCATTTATAGATAATTTAAGTATTATAGCAAAACAAACGGATGCAAAAGCACAAGGGGAGTATAAATCTAATATAGGTGAGTCTGGTATAAAAGGTGCCAATGATAGAATGAGAGAAATCCTATCTGGAAGTGCAAGTCTTCTACTGGTTGAGGATATTACTTCTTCCATCACTTTTCATGGAGATATATTTAATTTACAGGTAAACAACTACTGCTGTAAAGGGGAATACGCACCAATCAACAATACGTTTGTATCAAACGGTTTGGTTGGTATTAATAAGGCAACAAAGGAACCAGAGATAGCCAAAGAATTCGTATCCTTCTTATTCTCAGAAAAAATACAAACGTTGCATTTAAATGATGGTTTTCCGGTCAATGAGAAGGCATTAACGACATGGATTACGACTCCGGAAGATGAAGATAGTACAATTGGTTTGAGCGCTTGTGGGTACAGTGGAAAAGAAGTTGAAGTAGAAATCAATGCAATTTCGGTGGAAGATAAGAAAAAGGGTATAAACCAGATTTACACGCTGAAACGACCTGTGTATGACGATTATATCGGTATGGATATGATCTTACAGGGAACCGTTGAATATTTAAAAGGAGAAAAGACATTAGAAGAAGCTGTTTCTAAGGTCGTAGAAAAAGTTAACCTTTATTTAAAAGAGTAGTTAATTTTATGTGTAATTTAGAAAGTAAGGCTGAATCCCTCAGAAAAGTAAATAATTTACTGAATTCTGTGAATTTTATTAAAATTTTTCCGAACATATTGACAATAATCCATTTTATGGTAACCTACATAGGATAGGTTATGAAATACTAAAGTGGAGGTCGCATTAATGAAACTAAGGGTGAGATTAATTGGAACAATCATATTGCTTGTACTTGTCAGTGTATTCTCAACGATTAGAATCACATCGTATATTGTGAATATTCAGATTAGTAAAGAATTCGAGAACAACATGAAGGCAACAGCACAAATCACATATGATTATTTGGATTCAGAATTTGAAGGGGAATGGAAATGTAAAGATGGTAAACTGTTTAAAGGCATGAATTGTCTAAATGATAATATGGCTTTTGTTGATAAGGTAAAAGAGGATACGAATTACTACGTTACTTTATGTGCCAACGATGTGAGAGTCGCTACGAATATCATAGCAGATGGTAAACGGGTGATTGGAACGCAAGTGGAACAAGAGGTGGTTGATAAAGTAATTAACGAAGGAGAAACCTATCAAGGTCTTACGAATGTGTTTGGAAATGAGTTGGAAGCTATTTATCTACCACTGAAATCTTATGATGGAACTGTGGCTGGTATGCTTTTCATAGGAGCTCCTCGTATTACAATGAATGAAAGTGAATTAAGAGCAACGTTAGTTCAGATTGTCGTATTGTTAATTGCTTTACTTGCAATCATTGTTACCACAGTTATTTATTTAAATGGAATCATTAAAGCTGTGAATACAAGTGTTCGACATCTAAATCGTATGGCCAATAAAGAATTTACTTCTAAAGTACATAAAAAACTAGTAAAACGTAAAGACGAATTCGGAACAGTCTTTAAAGCCACTGCAAATATGCAAAAAGTAATCGGAATGACAGTGGATGATATACGTACATCTACAGATCAAGTAAATACAACTATTATAGATTCAACGAATCATCTTTCAGAATTGGATCAGTCAATTGATAAAATATCAGCAGTTACTCAAGAAATGGCAGCAAGTTTTGAGGAAACGGCGGCTAGCACGCAAGAAATCAATGCATCTATTATTGAGATGAGACAGGCAGTGGAAGATGTCTCATCTCAGATTAAAGAAAGTGAAGCAAAGGCACAGATAAGTGAGCAGAAATCTTTACAGGTAAAAGAAGAAGCGAAGGAATCCATTAATAATACGTTAAAGATGATTGAACATAACCGAGAGCTGATCACGAAAGCAATCGAACAGTCTCAAAGTATTGAGCAGATCAGTAAATTATCAGATACCATTTTGGATATAGCTTCAGAGACGAACTTACTTTCTTTAAATGCAACTATTGAAGCAGCCAGAGCAGGAGAGAGTGGTCGAAGTTTTGCAGTCGTAGCTAATCAAATCAAGAGCTTGTCAGAGTCATCTCAAAAGGCAGTGGCAGAGATTCAAAGTGTTGTCCAAGTTGTAATAGAGTCTGTAAAGAATTTAGTTTCAACTTCCAAGGAGCTAATGAATTTTATTGATCAAAAGGTAACAGGGGATTATAAACTACTTGAGTCTACAGGCGAAGAGTATTATGATTCAACACAATATTTTGCTAATATTCTAACAGAGATAAGTAAGACTTCAGAAGAATTACTTTCCCGGGTGGAAATGATTTCGGCTTCAATCAATGAAGTTACTACGGCAACGAATGATAATTCAGAGGCAGTTACTCAGATTGCTAATAACATCGTTGATGTTGATGCTAGAGCAAATGAAGTATTACAGCTGATGAAGAAGACAGAAGATGTATCCAAATTCCTCGATGAGCTTGCATCTTCATTTAAGACACAGGCGAATGCATAGAACAATGAGCTCGTAAAAAAGGCCAGCCATATAGTTATGTAAACTATGTGGTTGGCCTTTCGATATGTAAAGTTTTATAGGTACAATCGTTTTGATTATTTACAATAAATGTTTGATCTTCGTATTGCATGACAATCGCAACACAAAATCCATTCTCCTTTTTCACTTTGCATGATATTACGCCAATGAAAGCTGTTTTCTGTAATCTCAGAGAAAATCCATTTCATCTTTTGTTCTGTCTTTTCAGTGAGAATGATTTCATTTTCTTGTTTGATTGCCGTTAAGCGACAATACTCACCCAAACAGGTATAATAGATTTCCCAGTTTCCTGTAGAAGGATTATACATACGGATGGTTGTTCCATATTCTGCATTTGGCTGATTTAATCGGATGCGCTCCTCTCTGGAAGGTACGATAAAAAGATCTTGAATTCCAAAACCATTGAGAACACGAGAAAAGATCCATTCTCCCTTTTGATGTTTGATTTCTCTTTCATTATGATATTCAATCCAGACAATATCCCATTCACCAATGAGTGTTCCAAACCAATCTGCTTCTTTTGGAAGACACTGATTTCTTTCCTTGGAGATTAAGGCTTCACAAAAACTCATGTTGTTTCCTCCTTATATTGATTTTGTATACGAGTATGATATCATAGAGATATACTATAAGTACAACAAATGATTCTTATTATAATGATAAGAAACCTTTATAATGATGGAGGGACTATGGAGATTAAACAATTACAAACATTTTATACCGTTAGTCAGGAACTTAATTTTACGAAGGCGGCAGAGAAGCTGGGATATACCCAGGCATGCGTCTCATTACATATTCAATCCCTGGAACATGAACTGAATCAATTGTTATTTAATCGTATCGGTAAAATAATAACTTTAACCGAATCAGGGAAACAGTTAGTACCATATACAGCTCAAATGCTAGAATTGGAGAAGCAGATTCGAAAGATCGGTGAGGATGAACTAGAATGTAGCTTAATCCGCATTGGTATTTGTGATTCATTATGCGTGAATCGAATGCCACGTATAATTGAACGTTACAAAACGTATCGACCAAAGGTGGAGATACAGTTAGAGATTCTAAAATGTTCCCAATTTTATACTGCGTTAGCTAATGATGAAATCGATCTGGCATTTACCATTGGATATTTAGATAAAGAAGCTGGCATCTGTTATACATGTGAAAAAGAGGAACCAATCTATGTGCTTTCTTCACCTTCTAATGCACTTGCTAGAAAAGAGAAAATCGTTATTGAGGATTTTCGCGATATCCCAATCATATTTACGGAAAGGGCAGCCTATTATCGAAGGAATTTTGAGCATGAATTGAATCAACAGGGAATACAGCCTAAGATTGTTTTGGAAACGGAGAGTATTCAAGCTATAAAGAAGTTAACACAAAGTGGACTTGGTGTCTGCATATTGCCATATACAGCAGTAGAGGAAGAAATAGAACAAAAACAGTTAGTTCCGCTTGCCTATGATTGTAATTATGGAATAAGATCACATATTATCTGGCATAAGGACAAAAAGCTATCTAAAGTTCAACAAGAGTTTATCGATATGGCAGTAGACTATATTAAAACACAAGAAGAGAAGGGAATGTAAACTTGATACTTATGGTTGACTTTTTCGGGATAAGATGATACATTTTAACAGCTGCAATTGGCATTAGTCTTAAATTGTATTAAAATTACAAACAAATATAAAAAACTTTAAATTAAGTATTGACAAAGTATTTTAATCGTGATAGAATAATTGAGCTGATAAATTGAATGAATTGAATAAACAATTAAGAAAACTAATCAAATATCCAAACATTTCATTTTGAAATGAATGTTCGAGTTTGTTACAATTGCTAAGCTGAAAAAAATAAATATTAGCAACTGAGGGCTTATAGCTCAGCTGGTTAGAGCGCACGCCTGATAAGCGTGAGGTCGATGGTTCGAGTCCATTTAAGCCCATCAAAACAGAGCAATCTGTTTTTGGGGGTGTAGCTCAGTTGGGAGAGCACCTGCCTTGCACGCAGGGGGTCAAGAGTTCGAATCTCTCCATCTCCATTCAGCATTGATTTGCTGAGAAGAATCATAGATTCTTCGGATTCTTGTTTACAAGAGTCTATGTACTTTGAAAACTTCACATTGAAATAGAAAATCGAAATAAAATTCGATTCGTTCATAAATATTAACGTATTTATGAGCCAGACATCTAAAACATTTTCTTTTGATAGACGATATCAAGAGATCATGCATACAAAACAAACCGATAAAGTAGTTGCTACGCTAGGCAACGAAATATCATGTAATAGCTGTCGTTTAATGTAAAGAAAATTCAATCACCAAAGCGCTTGAGAACAAGTTCTCAGCTCTTTGATTCGCAAATTTCTTTGCACCGACAACCGCTACAAGGTTAAGCTAATAAGAGCGTATGGTGGATGCCTTGGCACTAAGAGCCGATGAAAGACGTGATAAGCTGC
>JAQXNU010000112.1 GCA_029098165.1 Clostridiales bacterium | reverse complement strand
GCCATTAAGGAGTGCAATCATATTTCATCTGATATTATTAACACAGGTAGTTATCTAATTGTTCCTTTCTATCAATAGGGCTTAACATTCTTATATTATGAGAGCCACTTTTTTCATATAGTACATAGAGCCCCCTAAAGGGCAATGTCATTAAGTTAGTAATGACATAAATCAATAAAACACATAGTAATCTCAAAAATGATGATTATTATGTGTTTTATTTTTATTGCTATATTTCTGAGCATGCCAAAAAAGACAGATTGTATATCTGTCTAAAAAAACATATAATAACCTATGATTAAGCTACTCTGTATAGAAAGCTCACCGATGCCTGGGGTTTGACTTTGCGAGGGTCTTTTCGTCCAGGTCTTACTGGTAATATGTGTTTTTCTATTAGTTTAATCACGTCAGGTGGACTTAATTGTCGTTTTTGTCGGAGAAATTCTCTGCATATGTATATGGCAATTGTAAAGTTCACCTGTTTTGTTTTATCCTCTTTTTTCATTTGCTGTATAACATGTGTTGTTATGAGTTCGCAATAGTTATAGAGCAATAATCTTGCAAACACTTCCTGCTTTATATAATCCACTTTACGTGCATGAAAACTAGTTAATCCGATAGCATACTTTAATTCCCTAAAAGATGTCTCTATTCCCCATCGAAGATGATAGATTTCTTTCAACGAGTTTATTGAAAATTCATTCCGATCTAGATTTGTAACAAGCATTTCATAAGAGTCTTCACCAACGGGAAACCTTGTAATGCGAAAGGATAACATATATGTATCATTACTTTTGAGCGGAAGAAAATCGAAACTTTGATTTGAAGGCATAAATTTATATCCTGCCTCTTTCGATTTCTGTGTTTGTTTTCTAGTAAATATCAAGGTTACATCTGTATCAAAAGAATTGCTGTTAGGAAGTTTTAATGCGGATGCAATACCACTGCTATTTATATCTTTTATCCTTATTACAAATTTCCATCCTCTATTTACGGCATGTGCCATAAGATTGTAGTTTTCATACCCTCTATCAGCGATTAAAATACCATTGGTTATACTGGATCTTTTCAACATATTTATACAAGCTCTATGTTCTTGAAATTCTGATGCAGTCTGAACGATTGCGTCCAAATATATTCTGTTTAGTACATCATAAAAAGCATTTAAATGAAGATGATTTGTTATTGTTCCAAACTGATTTGATTTATATGCTGTTTCTGCATCATTAGGATTCGTTGCAATCGTTAGGTTGCTTCCATCACATGCAATAAGTCTGTACCCTTTAAAGGTGTTTTTAGATGATATATTTTCTTGCGTGAATGAATTGAAAAGATATTCAAATGCTTCAGGTAAAACCTTTGCTCTTTGTTGTGTGTAAGCTGATACTGTTGGTGTAGTCACATCAAAATCAAAATAATCCAACAGTTCTTTACCCAAAGTGCATCCACCTGAATTCATTGTAATACCTACGAATGTCTTAAAATCAATTTTTCGATTTCTTGAAAAATCAGTTTCAGGATTTCTAAGAAATAGGCTTGGATTTTCAGATAATTCTGAAACAAGATTTGTCATCGAATCGGTAATATTTTTTATATAATTACTCATATGCGTTACCTCCTTGCAATCAAGTTCTCCTTAATTACAAGGGCCGCTTTCGCTACCTCATTATCATTCAATAGCGAAAGCGGCCACACATTTTCGTTCACATGTCAAGCATTTATTACAAAATAAAAAGACCCCAGTATTATTTCTAATACTGAGATCTTGAAAAGTCATCTTAACTTAATGACATTGCCCTAAAGGGGCTTTTTTTGATGCAATCAAACCATCTGCATGTTAATCTCTTGCCCCGTATTGTTATCCATGCTATTATCATAGTAGTACATTTATTGACAAAAACACACTGGGGGTACGACATGAGTCAAGGAAAGATCCTAGTAATTGAAGACGATATTGATCTGTCTAATGTGATGCAGGTTTTTTTGAGTAATGATGGTTTTGAAGTGGTGCAGGCATATACGGGAAGTGAAGGTTTGGAAGCGGTAAAGACACAACAACCTTTATTAATTATTCTGGATATCATGTTACCAGGAATAGATGGAATCAGCATATGTAAAAGAATTCGAGAAGTGGATAATATTCCGATTATTGTTATCTCTGCCAAGAATACGGATACGGATAAGGTATTGGCATTAGGGGTCGGAGCAGACGATTACCTGACGAAACCATTTTCCCAGGTGGAGCTGGTGGCAAGAGTGAAGTCCCATATCCGACGGGCAACAGTATTGTCTGCATCGGAGAAGGAGAAAGGGCAGGCGAAAAAGGTATTTGGCACGTTGGTGATTGACCCTGTTTCCTATGAGGTTACGGTAAATGGTAAGGCCATTAGCCTTTCTCCAAAGGAATTTCTGCTGTTAGACTATCTATCTGATCACCCATCTCAGGTATTTACGAAACATCAGATACTGGATCATATATGGGGTTGCTCGGAATATGTAGATGACAACACGATAGCTGTCTATGTTGGACGAATTCGCGAGAAATTGGCGAAAGAGAAGATTGATTATATAAAGACTGTATGGGG
>JAQXNU010000111.1 GCA_029098165.1 Clostridiales bacterium | reverse complement strand
GCGTACCCCATTTGTACCCCAATTCAAAAATAAGTTACGTTATTTTGCGATAATTTACGACAAACTGTAAATTATCAACAAAACCTCATAGCACTTGAAAACACTGTGTTTTCAAGCACTTTCCTACCACTCATAAGGGGTGTTCTGGTAAACATAATAATTCAACCAATTACTATACAACGCATTCGCATGTGCTCTCCACATCATACAAGGTCTTACCTCATCATCGTCATGAGGATAATAGTTCACTGGCATCTCAATCTCCAAGCCCTTTGCTAAATCTCTCTTATACTCCTTATCTAAGGTAATACGGTCATACTCTGGATGGCCCATCACAAAGATTCTTCGGCCATCGTCCCCCATTACGATAAATATACCAGCTTCTTCGGATTCCGCTAAGATTGTTAAGCGATCATTTGCCAGAATATCCTCTTTGGAAGTCTGAGTATGTCTGGAATGAGGCGCATAGAAATAGTCATCAAAACCACGTACTAATGGCTCTCTTCTCTTTAAGACCTTATGACGATAGATACCAAACATCTTTTGAGCAAGAGGGTACTTTTTGATTCCATAATGATAGTACAGTCCCGCCTGGGCTCCCCAACATAGATGAAGGGTTGATGTAACGTGAGTTTTCGACCACTCCATGATCTTTTTTAATTCTTCCCAATATGTAACTTCTTCGAACTCCATCTGCTCCACTGGAGCTCCTGTAATGATCAGACCATCCAGCTTCGTATCCTTGATATCATCGAAATTCTGATAGAACTTATCCAGATGACTCGTTGCTGTATTCTTGCCAACATACGTTTCTGTTGTTAAAAAGGTTACATCCACCTGTAATGGCGTATTGGATAAACTACGAAGCAACTGCACCTCGGTATCCTCTTTTAAAGGCATCAGATTTAAGATACCAATACGCAATGGACGAATATCTTGGTGCATTGCACGGTTTTCATCCATCATAAATATATTTTCATCTTCTAAGATTTTTTTCGCTGGTAAATCATTCTGAACTCTAATAGGCATAACCTAACCCTCCCTGCTGCTTTAATATCAATTCTTCCTATGTACTCTATTCTGAAAACCGGTCATTTTGCACTCCACAAAACTTGCATAAAATGTTATGCAACTGTCTCGTGCAAAATGACGTCTTTATTCTTAATTTAACATAGCAAGGAACTCTTCCTCTGTAATGATTGCAATTCCAAGTTCCTTCGCTTTTTTATTCTTCGAAGAATTTGACATGTTATCATTGTTGATCAGATAGTTGGTCTTTGAAGTAACGGAACCAGTAACCTTACCACCGTTTTGTTCAATGACATCTTTCACTTCATTACGATTTGCGAAGTGTTCCACGGAACCAGTGATTACGAATACTAAACCTTCTAACTTGTTGCTGCTGCCGCTCGTATCTTCTTTTTCAAATGTAATTTCTTTTAATAAGTCTTCCACAATCACTTTGTTGGATTCTTTGGCAAAGAATTTGACAAAGGAATCTGCAATGACATCGCCAACTTGAGGGATTGCTGTTAAATCCTCGAAGGAGGCATGCAGCACACGGTCAAGATCATGATCAAACTGTTTGCAGATCAGCTTTGCATTCGTCAAACCAACATTTGGGATACCTAAGCTGTAGATGAACTTTGGTAATGTAGTTGTTCTTGCTTTCTCTACGGATGCCACTAAATTAGCAAAGGATTTTTCACCGAAGCCTTCCATCTCAACGATGGCATCTTTGAACTTGCTTACGTGGAATAAATCCGCTAACTCCTTGATAAATCCTTCTGCGATCAGCTTTTCAATCGTTGCTTCGGAGAGACCATCGATATTCATCGCATCTCTGGATACGAAATGCGTAAATGTTTTGATTTTCTTTGCAAGACACTCTGGATTGATGCAGTATAAAGACTTCACATCTTTCTCCTGCTTGATTTCCGTTGGTCCACCACAGACTGGACATTGATTTGGAACTTTCATCATACCGCTGCGAGTCACATTTTCTGCAACCTGAGGGATGATCATATTTGCTTTATAAACCTTGATCGTATCGCCAATTCCAAGATCAAAGCCTTCCATAATGCTGATATTATGAAGACTTGCTCGAGAAACCGTTGTACCTTCCAGTTCCACTGGTTCAAAGATAGCAACTGGATTGATCAGACCAGTACGGGATGCACTCCACTCTACTTCAAGAAGCTTTGTTTCTTTCACTTCGTCTTTCCATTTAAATGCGATTGCATTACGTGGGAACTTGGATGTTCTTCCAAGAGAATCTCCGTATGCAATATCATCATATAACAATACTAAACCATCGGATGGGAAGTCATTGGTCTGTACTTTTTCCGCAAAGTATTTGACCGCATCGTCCATCGTCTCTTTGGTTACTTTCTTTTCTTCCACTACGGTAAATCCAAGAGACTTTAACCACTCAAACTGCTCACTTCTGTATTGGAAGCGTTCTGGTTCATCCATCTTGATCAAAGCGAACGCAAAGAAATTGACATTTCTCTGTGCGGTAATTTCATTATTTAACTGACGAACGGAACCACTGCAAAGATTTCTTGGATTCTTGTACTTCGCATCTGCATCTTCAATCGTTGCATTGATTTTTTCAAAATCAGAGTAACGAATGACTGCTTCCCCACGAATAATTAAATTTCCTTTATAGGAAATCGATAATGGCACATTCTTAAATACCTTCGCATTATTCGTGATAACTTCACCGACCTCACCATTACCACGAGTGACTGCTTTTACGAGGTTACCATTTTCATAAGTTAATACGATGGTTAACCCATCCATCTTCCAAGACAGTAACCCTGGTTGAGAACCTAACCAATCTTTTAATACTTCTACATCTTTTGTTTTATCCAAGGATAACATCGGTGCTTCATGACGCTCCTTTGGAAGCTCGCTTAAGATTTCATAACCAGCACGTCTGGTTGGACTGCCAGCCATAATGATACCGGTTTCATCCTCTAGACTTTTCAGTTCATCATATAATTTGTCATACTCATAGTTACTCATGATTTCACGGTCTTCCTGCTCATAAGCTCTACAAGCTCGATCTAGAAGTTCGGTTAGCTCGATGATTCTTTGTTTTTTATCCTGCATTGCCATACTCCTTATTGATATTTATTACTTAAAATTTTTACTATCTTCCTTTGCCAAAACTAGATCTGCTACCTTTGATAGAACCTGACTTATGGGCTCTGCTATAACCAGATTTTTGATCTCTCGTAGTTCCTTGTTTTGAATTTCTGCCATAGCTATTTTTGCTGCTTTCCTTACCATAGGAAGCTTTGTGATTCTCCTTGCCGTAGCTTGCCTTACCTGGCTTCTTTCCTTTACCCGCAAATGACTTCTCGTCCTTTTCTGCTTGAGCGAAGTTTTTCCCCTTATACTGGTGCTTCTTATAAGCAGCAGTATGCGTATTTTTATAGTTGATGTTCTTATCGGACACACGAACATCTACCATTTCCTCATCAATTTCAGTACTGATTGGATGATTAGCCGAATCTTCGATCAGCTCTTTTAATTCCTCTAACTCTCGATCCGTAAGGTTACGATAACCACCAACATGAAGTCTGCCAAGGTTAACGTTCATAATGCGAACTCGTTGTAAGTTTAATACTCGATATCCGAAATACTCACACATACGACGGATCTGACGATTTAAGCCCTGTGTTAAAATAATACGAAACGTTGTCTTATTGATTGCTTCAATTGTACATGGACGTGTTACCGTATCTAAAATTGGAACTCCTGCTGACATTCCCTTTAAGAACTCCGAAGTTAACACTTTATTTACGGTTACAATATACTCTTTTTCATGGTTATTCCCTGCACGTAAGATTTTATTTACGATATCCCCGTTGTTCGTTAAAAGGATCAATCCTTCCGAATCCTTGTCCAAACGGCCGATAGGATAAATTCGCTTTCCATAGTTTAAGAAGTCGATGATATTGTCTGGATCGCGCTTGTCAGTAGTACAAACGATACCCTGTGGTTTATTTAATGCGATCAGGATCATCTTGTCCTCTCGTTCCACTGGCTTTCCACAGAACACAACTTTCTGTCCTGGCAATACTTTGCTCCCCATTACCGCAACTTCGCCATCGATTAATACTTTTCCCTGTTCGACAAAGCTATCCGCTTCACGACGGGAACACACACCAGAATCACTTAAAAATTTATTGATACGGACTGCCTGATCACGCTTTTCTTCTGAGTCAAACATCCTTTTACTTACTTTCGCCATAATAATTCCTTTCCTGCATCATGCTTCCATCCATTATAGCATTATTTCTGTCTGTTTTCTAGCTTTCTTTTAACTCCGTAAATTCCTCTATTTACATTTTTATAAAATCTTTGTATAATATACAGGATAAGTCAGTTGAATGTCTTACTAGTATTGGATGATAAAATTCCACATATTTAGTATTTCAAACTCACTAAATTATATCCTGCATCTGTAACTCAGGGGATAGAGTGCTGGTCTCCGACACCAGTGGTCGCAAGTTCGAATCTTGTCAGATGCATATCATACGATACAAGCTGAATGGATTACCGCTTCACTTGTCATAAACGATTAGATTCGATTGTACAAAGTATAAAGTATTTACAAATTGGATTTGGGCAAAGTTAATTGTCTACACTGCACTTTAAAGATTTGTCTTACTACTATCATTGACTTTGACATCGAATCTTATTTATTTTAACTTAAACATTCTTAACAAGGAGCATCCTATGAGTTTAAAATATAAGAAAATGATTTTATTCATCACGATGTGGATTATGGGCATTGGAATGCTAACCATTTCTTTTCAAAAACCAGAAGAAGCTAAAAGCGTTCCCGCCAATGCCAACGTTGCATCAAAAGCAACAGCTTCACCTACACAAGGAATTACTGCAATCGCGACCAACACTCCGACTCCGATTCCAACAGCTACTCCGATTCCAGAGGACCCAACCAAATTGAAAAAGTGTGATAATCCAAAAATCAATCAATTAATTGAGACCTTTTATCAAGCAATGCTCGATTGTGATGAAGAGACCTTAACCTCCATCATTACCGATACTTCTGTGATCGATATTGAAAAGATTGCGAAAACCCATGAATACATAGAAGCATATGATAACTTCGTCTGCTATACCAAACCTGGCGTTAAAGAGGGAGATTATGTTGTTTATTTAACTTATGATATTAAGATTACAACGATAGAAACGTATTCTCCTTCCCTCGATCGCTGTTATGTAACCAAAGAAGGGGATTCTTACCTCATTGTTTATAATAACTTTGACCACATCATCGATAAGCTTATGAAAGACTATGACGAAAGCGATGATATAAAAGAGCTTTTAGCTCAGGTGAAAGAGAACTTAAAAAAAGCACAAGAATCCGATAGTGACCTGAATGATTTCATCAATAATCTGACCAGTTACATTGAAAAGTCCAACAGTTCAAAAAATAACAGTGAATCCGAGCAGAAGGAATCGAAAGAATCGAAAAAACAAGACTAGGCAAAACAAAATAGAGAGCACCAGGTTATTTTTCTGAAAATCTGCTGATTTGCTAAACATTTAATGCAAACATAAAAGAAAGAGTTCAACGTATATTTTCATAGCATCCTACCACATCCATACCGTTGCAATGGATTTGTCAGTAAGACACCAGAGAATCTATACAGTTGAACTCTTTTTATGTTTAGAGTATTCCTTTACAGTTCAGCAATTATACTTATCACCTTTACTTTAATTTCATCTTTGCATTGTAGTTATTCGCAGTTTCACAAATCCCACTGCATTCTACGCAATCACATCCTTAATCTTGGAATACTCATACACATGATCGGATAATACTTCTTCCACTGCCACCTGAGTCTCATTGATTTCCTGTACCATGTTCT
>JAQXNU010000110.1 GCA_029098165.1 Clostridiales bacterium | reverse complement strand
AGCGTGAAGCCCCCCTCAAGATAAGATATCCCATAGCGTAAGCTAGTAAGACCCCTTGAAGACGACAAGGTTGATAGGACAAAGGTGGAAGCGCGGTAACGCGTGTAGCTGATTGTTACTAATAGGTCGAGGGCTTAACCTTAAGGTTTGTTTAAAACCAAGATATAAAATTTCAATGAGAAGTTTCAATATTCCTCGATAGCTCAATGGTAGAGCACACGGCTGTTAACCGTGGTGTTGCAGGTTCGAGCCCCGCTCGGGGAGTTTAAAAAATATTCCATCATATTTTTGGATACGATGGAATATATTAATATTAAGGCGACATAGCCAAGTGGTAAGGCATGGGTCTGCAACACCCTGATCATCAGTTCAAATCTGATTGTCGCCTCTGTTGTAAGGAGTTTCAAATCTTGAGAAATCAATGATTGGGAGCTCTTTTTTGTTGTCTTTAACTAAAACAGTAATCGAAAAAACATCAAACTTTTTTACATATTTCTGACATTAAAGTAACACAATATGAGAATATTATGGTAGTTAAGATAAAATATGTAAGGTGAAGAAAGGATGATGATTATGAAAAAACGGCAAGAGAATTCCCTATTTCATAAAAAAATGAAAATGTTAGGGTATCATATCTTAAAAGAATTATTATTATTTTCTTTGATCTTTTCATTTATAAGTATTGGATTACCTGTAAAGAAGGCATATGCAGAGAGTAACAATATGCCGGGGTATAGCAATCCACATGATATTATCATAGCTACACCAAAGGATAAATACACAACAAAAGCATCCAATCTTAGTATTTTAGGAGCATGTGATTATGAATATCCTCTCTACCTTAATGGGGAACTAGTGGAAACAACAGAACATGGTTTTTTTACCGTTTATGTTAAGTTAAACGTTGGAGATAATATATTTACATTTGAAAATAATGGAGTTATAAAAGAACTTACAATCACTAGAAAAGCATCAGTAAGCAAAGGTAATTCAAGCAGTACTACATCAAGTACAACACCAGCAAGTAAGTCAACATATAAAGCATATACAAAAGATACATATGGTGTAGTGAAAGATAGATATATAATGCCACGAACAAAAACGTCAGCCTCGGATATTAATTGCATGCCATTAACCAGAGGAACAACATTTAAGATTCTAGGAGAAGATCATGGATATTACAAGATTGCAGATGGAACCTATGTTTCTAAGTCTAGTATAACGAAATATACAAAACCACTCAAGGATAATGTAGTTCGTGCAGCGAAGATTATAGAAAAGCCAGAAAGAAACCAGGTAGTTACTGAGTTAACTATGAATGTCAATGCATTATACGAAGTATATTTTGAAGGATATAATGTATATTTAACACTATATCAGACGGTATCCGCAAAATTACCTTTAGTATCTGATAATAGTCTTATTAAATCTGTAGAACTAATGAATGATGTAAAAGAGAAAAAAGTAACTTACTGTTTTGAATTAGATGATACAGTTGATGTTACGGGATATGATATTCTCTTTAATAAAGGGGTAATGAAATTCGAATTAAAGAAAGCACCTCAATTAGGAGAGGCAGATTCACTTGCTGGTACAACAGTATTTCTAGATGCTGGACATGGAAATCATGATAGTGGTGCTGTAGGTCCAATGGGCAAATATGGTCCAATGGAAAAGGATATCAATTTAAATATAACTTTATATGCAAAGAAGTATCTTGAAGATTTAGGAGCAAATGTTGTATTATCTCGAAGTGATGATACCTTTTACTCTTTATCCGAGCGAGTTTCTATGATACGTAATTTAAGACCGGATATCTCTGTTTCCATACATGGAAATTCACTGGATTACGTTAGCAATTATGCAAAGACAAGAGGTTTTTTGACTTACTATAGTTATACGCTTGGAGAGGATATTATCGATCAGATAAATGCAAGCGTTTCAAGTTCATTAGGATTTGAAAAGAAACCATCCCGTGAAAAAAGTCTTTCTTTAACAAGATTAACGACTTGTCCAGCGCTGCTATTAGAGACTTCGTTTTTATCCAACCCATCTGATTATGAATATTTGATCAGTGCGGATAATCAAAAAGCATTTGGAGATGCAATCGGAAAAGCAATTGAAGAGTATCTTAGAGGATATTATTCAAATTAGTATAGACAGTTTTTGGGGTCTATAGTAAAATAATAGTATGAAAAAATTCAACTTAAGGATAATAGATATCTTTGACATGCGGGCGAACATGATACTCAAAGACTATTATGCTTAAGTTGAATTAAACGGTAGAAAGGATACTAATGATTCATTAGTTAAGGGGTATGTTTTTATCTAAGTAGTAATTAAATAATAACTACTGTATGTAAAATATGAGTTAATTATATCATATTTTGATACAGAAGAAAGTGAAGTTTTCGATGTATTACTGTTGTATTTCGATAATATGTGGATGAATATGGAAATACAGGTCTAAGAATATAAGGTATTAACAGGAGATATAAGAGTGATAAGAATAGCAATATGTGATGATAGCAGTATTGATACTGAGATGATGAGAGCTTTTTTGGAAGACTATTATGCAAAAAAGAACTGCTTCTGTGAGATTACAACTTATAAAAGTGGTGAGGAATTAATCGAAACGTATCAAAGACAAGGTAATAAATTTCATCTTCTTTTCATGGATATTTATATGAAACAGTTAAATGGAATTGAGACAGCAACACTAATCCGAAAATATGATGAAAATGTTAAAATTGTTTTTTGTACAGTAAGTTCAGATCATGCAGTAGATAGCTATGATGTTTTTGCATATGGATATCTGATTAAACCATTTGATGTAGATAAGATGAAGACCTTACTTAATAAATTTACTAAGAGTGTAATGGGAGAAGAGGTATCCCATCTCAGAGTAAAATCAGAGTATGCAGATCGATTGATCGCATTACATGATATTGTGTATATTGAAAGTAGTGATAAGGTTTTATACATACACAAAAAGGACAAAGAAGTTATAAAGACATATGGAAAATTAAGTAGTGTTCAGGAACAGTTAAATGAAAAGTATTTTATACGATGTCATCAAAGTTATATTGTAAACTTTAATCATGTTACTGGAATTGAAGACAGTGATTTTAAAACAATATTAAATGAGATGGTTCCAATCCGAAAGAAAGATTTTTATAAATTTAGAGAAAGTTATCAGAGATACTTAATTAGCGAAAAAAAGAATTAAAGAAACGAACCCCTTTTGAATGATACAGAAGGGGTTCGCTTAATATTGAATCAATCGTTGATGGAGGTACTTTATGGAGAGGCTTGAATTTTGTGAAAATGGCATACATCTAGTATTTGAAATTTATAAAGGCCAGCTGAAACTTTTGCACTTTTCTTCAAAAGCATTTCAAGAGCAGGATATTGTAACGAAAAGCAAAGAAGGAAACTTTCATCTTGTAGAAATTGAGATAGCAGGATTAAACCGTCCGTATGAGAGGTTTGGTAATAAGTATGTAGTTACTGCGCCGGGATGCCATATGAGCTATATTGACCATAAAGACTACCGTAATGAGTATGGAAGAAAATTAGAATTTATTACGTTTGATCAAGTGACCGGAATCCAAGTAACAAGTCATCTTCAGTTTTATGATGGAATCTCGGTTTTACGTTCTTGGTCACAAGTTCAAAACTTGGGAAGTAGTATGCAGACATTAACTTATATTTCATCTTTTAACTATCTCGGAATCGAGAAAGAAGGATTACACTCTCGCTCCGATAAGATGAAACTTAAAGTTTGTCATAATTCATGGTATCGGGAAATGTTATGGAGAGAGTACACATTAGAGGAGCTAGGTCTGCTTCAGACACAGGATACAAGGGATCAGCGATCGAGTAAAGTTGTCAGTTTCTCGAATACAGGAAACTGGTCAACAAAAGAGTTTTTACCAATGGGTTATATTGAGAATACAGAAGTGGGCAATAGCTTATTTTGGCAGATTGAACACAATGGTTCATGGCATTGGGAGATTTCCGATCAGACCGGCCATTTGTATCTTGCGTTATCAGGACCGACGGAGATAGAGTCTCATTGGTTCAAGAACCTAGAGCCGTTACAAAGCTTTACTTCTGTGCCAGTTGCAGTTGGTGTATGTACTGGAAGTTTCGACGATTCGATGGGAGAATTGACAAAGTATCGCCGTAGGATACGTCGTTCAAATAAGGATAATGAAAAGTTAAATGTCATATTTAATGACTATATGAACTGTTTATGGGGAAATCCAACCACTCAGGAAGAACTGCCTCTGGTAGATGCAGCGTCAAAAGCAGGATGTGAGTATTATGTTATCGATGCGGGTTGGTATAGTGATGGAGACTGGTGGGACAGTGTTGGAGAATGGAAAGAATCAAAGAAGAGATTTCCGAATGGATTAAAAGAAGTCACGGAGTACATAAAAAGTAAAGGAATGATTCCAGGAGTGTGGCTTGAACTTGAAGTAATGGGGATTAACTGTCCAAAAGTTCAGCGGGTGCCTAAAAACTGGTTTTTTATTCGTCATGGAAAGCGGGTAACCGAACGTTCCAGATATCAACTTGATTTTCGTAATCCAAGTGTGATCGAGTATGCAAACAGTATTATTGATCGATTGGTTCGAGACTACCAGATTGGCTATATCAAAATGGATTACAATATCGAACCAGGAATCGGAACAGAATTAAATACAGACAGTATCGGTGATGGATTATTACAACATGAACGGGCGTATTTACAGTGGCTAGACAGTGTATTTAAGAAATATCCTAACTTAGTGATTGAGAATTGTTCAAGCGGAGGATTACGTATGGATTATGGAATGCTATCTAGATATTCCATTCAATCTACTAGCGATCAGCATGATTATCGATATTATGCAACCATGGCAGCAAATGCACCAGCAGCTTTAACACCAGAACAGGCAGGAGTATGGTCTTATCCTGTATTGGATGGAGATAGGGAAGAAGTCGTATTTAACATGATCAATGCAATGTTATTGCGAATTCATCAAAGCGGTCAGTTGGCAAAGATCAGTGAGGAAAGAAGAGCATTAGTAGTGGAAGGGATTCAGGTCTATAAAAGAATTCGAGAAGACATTCCCAAAGCATTGCCATTTTGGCCGATTGGATTATCCGATTATAGGGATGAGTATAGCTGCCTAGGGTTAAAGACAGAGGATAGAACATATGTGGCGATATGGAGGAGAGAAGGAAAGACGGAGATAGTAACTCTTCCTATTGCTCATTTAAAGGGAAAGAAATTGTCAATGAAGTGTATATATCCAAGTTATGATGAAAGTACTTATGTATGGAATAAAGATACTGGTGAGATGACAGTAAGATTACCAAGGAATAATATGGCCCGATTATTTGAACTTACGGTTAATGAGAAATAAGCATTCTAGGATACTTTATGCGAATAGCTCAGTATATAGTAAGGACGAAGGAGGCATCCAGTTTAAGCTATGAAGAAAAAGCATTTAATTATATTTATTTCGATGATCGTTCTCCTGATTGGAACCAATTTTACGACATTGATCCTACTAAATCACAAAATTGTGGATAGAGATAAAGATTTAAAACAAGCATATCATGAAATTCTGATACAGAAAGATGAGATTGGACAACTAAAGGATACAGAAAAGAAATATAATGCTCTATTGGAAGAACATAATGTTTTGATTCAAAATGAAAAGGAGTTAGAAGAAAAGAATAAGACATTAGTTCAGACTTATCAGAAGCTAACCGCCGAATTTGAATCAGTGAAGGCAAGTAAAGAGGAAATGGAGCAAAAACTTGCTGATATGAAGTCGGTTATGGATCAATATAGTTATGCCCTAAGCTATGATCCAGTAACTTTGGAGGAATACCAGATTTATATTAAGGAACTGGAAGATAAGATTTTAGCGGAAGGTGGTTTTGATAAGTATGAACAGCCAAGGCGATGGAAGGATTATGGTGATATTATCATATGGTTAGAAGATGGTTCAAGTGAGAAGTGGGCAGATCAGGTACATGATAACTTAAGTAAACTTCCAAAGAATATCCTTGATACTTTAAATGATAATGGTTGGATGATCATTTTGACTCCACGTAGTTTAGAGGATGTGTACGATAGTGGCGTAGAAAATACGGTTGGGTTGACGATTTACTATCATACACGAATCTATCTACAGAATAACGCTTTTTCAATTGATTACTGTACCATCCATGAAGTTGGTCATTCCCTTGATTTCATTAATAATTTTATTTCAAATGATAAGAAGTGGAAGTCAATTTATGAATCGGAAGCAAAAAACTCTGGATTAGAAGCCTATTTTACGGAATCCAGTTCTGAATATTTTGCTCAAGTCTTTCAATCCTGCTTTTTGATTCCAGAAGAGATGAAGCAGAATGCACCATTATCCTATGAGTACATGATGCAGTTTATTAATAGCTATAAATAGGATAGAAAAAAGGGACTGTGAAAAAACGGCAAGCAGGACAACGAGAAGAGAGTCGGGGAATCACATTAGAATTTGGTTAAATCCGACCGAAAGGGATAGGCAACCAAATGTTACTGTGATTCTCCGACTCTCACACTCGTCTCTTACGCTGTTTTCACAGCCCTTTTATTTATGATAGGCGTATTAATTGTTACTCTTTAACTTTGGTATAACCGTATTGTAATAAAAATCTTTTACGGTATCTTTGGATACACTGTAAATGGTTGGTTCATCATCAATCTGGACAGATACGCCGTTTTGGCAGTGTCCAAGGCAAAACACGGATTTTAATTCAATCTGCGAACCAAAGCTGTCTTCCTCCATGAGTTGCTGTAATTCGGTAATCACATTGTAAGAGCCTTTCAAATGGCATGCGCTACCTATACAAATACTAATCAGCATGGAAACCTCTTTTCCGGAAGAATCAATCTTCCTTTACATAGGATACGTGGAGTAATTCGTGGGTGCGATGCTTTAGTAATCCATTGTATAAGGACATCATAAGAGGATTTTCTTCACTTCTCTTAATCTGAGATACTTTATCTGCCTTATACATTCCATGGGCACGAGCATCCTTCTCTGACTTGTGGCTAAATGGTTGTCCAGCACCAGAGATACAGCCGCCAGGGCATGCCATAACTTCAACAAAGTCAAAGTGTTCCTCACCGCTTTCGATCTTTTCAATTAAAGCCTCTGCATTTCCTAAACCACTAACCACTGCAATTCTAAGAGTTAGTTCTTCACTCATAGGAAGTTCACATATCTTAACACCTTCCATTCCTCTAAAACCAAGGAATTCAATGTCTCTTAATGCTTTTGGACTCTTATCAGCTACAACACGACGAACGGCTGCTTCAGTAACACCACCAGTAACACCAAAGATAACACCAGCTCCAGAGTATAAGGAGAATGGCATATCAGGTGCTTCTGGATCTAATTCATTGAACTGAATACCGATCTCTTTGATCATCTTAACAACTTCTGTTGTCGTTAGAACGTAATCCACATCAGGAACACCATTACGTATGAATTCCTCACGGGCTGCTTCGTACTTCTTTGCGGTACATGGCATAATGGCTACGGATACAGTTTCAACACCTTCTGATGCGTCTAAGCCTTTAAAATGTTCTTTGATCACAGCACCAAACATCTCCATAGGAGATTTACAGGTGGATATGTAAGGTAATAGTTCTTTGTGTTTAGTTTCCGCATAACGGATCCAACCAGGACAACAGGAAGTGAAAAGTGGATATTTGTTGTTACCAGCCTCTACTTTCTTTAATAATTCCTTTGCCTCTTCCATAATGGTTAAATCGGCACCAACACTTGTATCAAAAATCTCATCGAAACCTAAACGACGAAGTGCAGCTACAATCTTACCGATGACATTGTCGCCAGCCTTAAGATTAAACTCTTCACCAAGAGCAACACGTACAGCAGGTGCAATCTGGCATACAACACGTTTTTTCGGATTATAGATTGCCTTCCAGACTTCTTTTAGATCACTCTTAATTGTGATAGCGCCTGTTGGACAAACTGCAGCACACTGACCACAGTTGACGCAGTCGGTCTCAGCGATCTTTTTATTAAATGCAGGACTTACTATCATTTTAGCACCACGGTGGGCAAAGTCAATAGCCCCTACATTTTGAACTTCATTACACATTCTGACACAATCACCGCAAAGAATACATTTACCAGGATCACGGATGATTGCCTTGGAAGAAGTATCGATTTCCATATCTTCTTGCTTCTTTTCAAATCGAACACTCTTGATACCAAAGCGATGAGCTAGTTCCTGGAGACGACATTTACCATTCTTATCACAGGTTGTACAGTCTCTACAGTGTGCAGCAAGTAATAATTCTAGAATCATCTTTCTATGCTGATGAAGTTTTGGAGTATTTGTCTTGATCTCCATCTTATCCTTTGGAGGAGTGGAGCAGGAAGCAATAATACCACCTCGCTCATCTTCAACTACACACATTCTGCAAGCTCCATAGATCGACAAATCAGAGTAGTAGCAGAAGGTTGGAAGATCAATTCCTGCCTTACGTACGAGGGCAAGGATATTTGGCTCATTGTCAAATTCGACTCTGTTGCCATCAATAATCATATATTTTGACATTGTTTTTCTCCTTTCTACTAAGCCTCTGAAATGGCTTTAAAGTTACAGTTATCTTTACATGTGCCACACTTAATACACTTCTTAGGATCGATTACATGAGGTTTCTTAACTTCGCCTGTAATCGCACCGACTGGACAGATTCTTGCACACTTCGTACAGCCTTTACAGATATCAGGATCAATCTTAAGTGTGATCAAAGCCTTACACTGACCAGCAGGACATTTATGATCGACAACATGAGCAATATACTCGTCTCTAAAGTATTTAATGGTTGAAATGACAGGAGAGGCAGCAGTTTTACCAAGACCACACAGAGCGGTAGCTGAAACTGTTTCTGCCAATTCCTCTAGCATATCAATATGCTCTAAAGTACCACGTCCTTCAACGATATCCGTTAATAGTTCCAACATACGCTTGGTACCTTCACGACAAGGAACACATTTACCACAAGATTCATTCTGAGTAAAGTTCATGAAGAAACGAGCTACTTCAACCATACAGCTCTTATCATTCATAACAACAAGACCGCCGGAACCAATCATTGCTCCAACTTTCTTTAAGGAATCAAAATCAAGAGGAAGGTCTAAGTGATCATGATCTGCATTCATAACAAGACATCCGCCGGATGGTCCACCAATCTGAACCGCTTTAAAGTTACCCCCTTTTACGCCACCACCAATATCGTAAATGACATCACGTAGTGTAGTACCCATAGGAACTTCAATTAATCCGGTATTCATAACATTACCAGTTAAGGCAAATGCTTTAGTACCATGGTTCTTATCAGGACCATAAGTCTTATACCACTCTGCACCGTTAATGATGATTGGAGGTACATTACAGAAGGTCTCAACATTATTTAATACAGTAGGCTTTCCAAACAAGCCTTTTTCTACAGTTCTTGGAGGCTTAACACGAGGCATACCACGGTTACCTTCAATGGAAGCAGTCAATGCAGAACCCTCACCACAAACAAAGGCACCAGCACCCTGGCTAATATGTAAGTTGAAATCGAAACCAGAACCTAAGATATTCTCACCGAGTAAACCAGCTTCGTTTGCCATATCAATAGCAATCTGTAATCTTTGTACAGCAAGTGGATATTCTGCACGAACATAGATATATCCATAATGAGCTTTTGTTGCAATAGCAGCGATGATCATACCTTCGATCATACGATGAGGTTCTCCTTCCATCATGGAACGATCCATGAATGCACCAGGATCACCTTCGTCACCATTACATACGATATATTTTTCTTCTTCTGTTTGTCGTAATACTTGAGCCCATTTTCTTCCTGTAGGGAATCCGCCGCCCCCACGTCCACGAAGAGAGGATTCGGTAATTTCATCTACGATCTGCTCTGGAGTCATATCGAAAAGAGCTTTCGCAACAGCAGAATAACCGCCCATCGCGATGTATTCCTTAATAGATTCAGCATTGATATGTCCACAATGTTCTAAGGCAATACGTGTCTGTTTTGCGTAGAATGGTATCTCAGCCTGTTTCTGATAAGCTTTTCCATCCTTATCTTTATAAACTAAACGATCGATCACTTCATTACCGATAATGGTCTTATCAATAATTTCTTCACAGTCTTCGACTTTTACTTTAATATAAAGTAATCCGCCTGGCTCAATACGAAGCAATGGTCCCATTTCACAGAAGCCATGGCAACCACTCTTCTTTAAACCAACGGTATCATGAGGTTCTTTTTCAAGTACTAACGAAAATTCAAGTCCACGTTCCTTCATGATTTCCTGCATTTTTGCGTAGATATCTAAGGAACCACCGGCAACACAACCAGTACCAGCACAGATTAAAACCTGTTTGTACTGACTATCCAGTGATTGTTTGTAGCGAAGGCGTGCAGCTTCTAATTCTTCACGAGTATTAATCTTCATTTTTTGCAGCCTCCTTTAATTCTTTAATTAAGTTTCTAGCTTTCTCTGGTGTCATAGCTGGATAAACCACGTCATTGACGGTACAGACTGGTGCTAAACCACATGCTCCTAAACAGGATACTGTTTCGACGGTGAACAACATATCATCGGTTGTTGGTTTGCTTTCTGTCACACCAAGTTGTTTTCTGATTTCCTCAAGGATAGGAACCGAATTACGAACGTGGCATGCAGTACCATCACAACATTTGATTACGTACTTACCTTTTGGGTCTAAAGAGAAGTTTTCATAGAAGGTTGCAACTCCATAGACTTTTGCTTCGCTCAATTTTAATGACTTTGCTATGTAACTTAACACATCCTGAGGAAGGTAGTGATAGATTTTCTGGACTTCCTGCATGACAGCGATTACTTGTGCACTGTTATAATCATGGGCTTTTAGGATTGTGTCAATCTTTTCAATTTCATCTTGTCCTAGCATAAGCAACTCCTTTCCTAATCACAAAGCTCTATGTACATTTCGTTGATACTAATAGACTTTGATAAAAATTTATCAACTATGGATAATGTTACCATGGTTTTGCGATGATTACAAGTAGAATTCACAATATTTTTGTATATTAATTATAAATAATATTTTACTAATATGTAAAGTATATAAACAATACACAAAATTATTTATACAATATATGGAATATTCCGAATTTTAGAAATTGTATATCATTACATTATTTGGCAAATTTATAACAATGTGTTATACATATTCTTGTTTCACTTACAATAAACCATAAGTTATCCTTGCATCGGAATTGAAGAGTGATTAGTATATAAATAAACAATTCTAAAGAAATCTTTCGATTTCTCTCTCTAATTTCTTTTTTTCTTTTCGTTAAGATGGTGTAAGAAGAAAGATAAGAAATGAATATAATATCCCGATCATAATGCTTTCTGCAAAGAGTCAGGATATAGACAAAGTGATAGGACTTTCTGCAGGTGCTGATGATTATCTGGCAAAGCCATTTAATCCAATCGAGTTGTTAGCACGAGTTCGGGCTCAACTACGAAGATATCATGAACTAAATCCATCCAATGGTGCAAGTCAGGTTTTAACTTATGGAGAGTTGAAGTTAGATTTAGAAGCTCACAAGGTATTGAAAAATGGCGTTGAAATTCGGTTGACGCCAACCGAGTTTCAGATCCTTGAACTTCTTTGGAAGAATCAAGGGATTGTTTTTTCTACAGATCGTATCTATCATCGAATCTGGAGTGAAGAGGATTTTGAAATAGACAGTACAGTTATGGTACATATACGGAATTTTAAAAAAAATTGGAGGAAACAAAAGAAACACCGAAGTATATTAAAACCGTATGGGGCGTTGGCTATAAATATGGAAATTAAAAAGAGGGTCTGTGAAAAAATGAGATTTCACTTTTTCACAGACATTTTCTTTATTTGGTATGCATATGAATATTTGCAGATTTACAAGCTTCTACGGTATCATAGATCTTACGATCATCTACAGTACTTAAATTTTTAGCACGATTCTGTTCTGCAAATTTTCCGGTAAGAATGCTTCCAGGTCCGTTGACACAACCACCTTCACATGCCATACCTTCAATAAACTGTTCAGGTAATTTTCCAACCTTCATCATCATTAAAGCCTTCTTACATTCTAAAGCACCGCTACAGCCCTTGACATTAAGATCAGCTTCAATTCCTTTTTCCTTTAAAGCTTCTACAACAGAAGCAGTAACGCCACCAGCAACTGCAAAGTTCTTTGCAAACTTACTTCCTTGCTGAAGGTTCTTTCCGAAGGTTCCTAATTCTATTTCTTTTGCTCTAAACATAGCAAATAGTTCATCAAAAGTTAAAGCATAATCAGCACCGCCTTCAGATACATGATCGAGTACTTCACCCTTTTTAGCGATACATGGCCCGATAAATACACAGATGGCATTTGGAACGATCGTCTTTATGTACTTAGCAGTAGCCTGCATAGGGGATACAGTAGTTGAAACATTATCTAACAATTGAGGGAAGTGCTTTTTAATCATATTAACAAAGGCTGGACAACAGGAAGTTGTTTTCTTTTCCCCTTTTTCGTATGCTTCTGCCCATTCTTCTGCTTCGGATGCAGCAACTAAGTCAGCGCCTAATGCAACTTCGTAAACATCTTCAAAGCCAAGTTCTTTAATAGCTTCAGCAAGAATACCGGAGGAAACGCCTGCACCAAACTGACCTTCAATAGCAGGTGCGATCATAGCGTATACAGGAACATGAGACTGAATTAGATCAATAACATCCACCATAAAGGAACGATCACTGATTGCACCAAATGGACAGTTCTTAACACAGTTACCACAGTTAATACATTTTTCCTCGTCAATCACAACAATACCATTCTCATCCATAGAGATTGCATCAACTGGACAGCTACGTCTACAAGGACGCTTTAAATCTGCAATTGCATTGTATGGACAAGCTTGAGCACATTTTCCACATTCTTTACAGAGAGAAGGATCGATATAAGCACGATCACGAAGCATCGTAATTGCTTTGAAATTACAAGCATTCTGACAGCGTTTTCCCATACACTTTTGACAGTTATCCGTTACGATAAATCGAGCGATTGGACACTCTTCACAAGCGGAAGAGATAACTTGTACAATATTCTTATTATCTTTATTTGCGCTTGGAGATTTGCCCTGAGCAAGTCGGATTCTCTGTCGAATGATCTCTCTTTCTTTATAAATACAGCAACGGAAGTTTGCGTGTGGACCAGGAATCATTTCATATGGGAGTGAATCTTCCTTTTCTGCAAGTTCATTGTGAAATGCGAGTTTGGCTACCTCATAGAGTACCTCGTGTTTGATAGTTCTAATGTCATTATCTGTTTGTAACATGTTGTTTCCTTACCTTTCTAGAAAAATACTTTAGTAATATTGTATATAAACTCTCTTACCCATTTTCTTTACAATATCAATAATCTGGGTAACGAGGTTCATTCGTATACTTAGGTCAAATGGAAGACCTGGATTTTGGTGTGCCTCATTCATTGTCCGACCAACAAAGAGATGAAGTTCAGTACATTCTTCAATGATCATCTTAGCAATACGAGAGCCACCATTTTCTTTATCGAGTTCTAAGAAGAACTCTTCGTTTACATCTTCATTCATATATCGACGCATTAACTGTAGAGCTCGTGTCAGCGTTAATACGCCCTCTGTTACTAAGTCAACTCCTTCAATTGTAGCAATTGGAGGAATATTTGGATCATAGTATTGGAGTGAGGTAATAATTTTTTTACCAAGAACACGAGCCACAATATTGGCCGAAGTTCCTCCACTGACAATTCGCTTGGCATTTCCGCTCATAAAGGCCATAACTGCGTTTGTATCATCGATTGGGTTCAGAGGTGGCCCTGTAAATAAATGCAGTGGCTTTGTATCCATAACACGGGCTACCGCTACCGTAGTGTCATCCCCAGGACATTGCATATACAAATCATCACAAGCCTTACTTAAAATCGAGGTAAGACGAGAAGCGGATAGTGTTTCGTTGGTTGCTTTTACACTAAATTGGGCCATGTTATCCCAAGTCCATCCGAAGTTGAGTGCTTTTCCAACACCAGCATGAATAACGCCATCACTCATAAGGATAAAGCAGTCATTCACTTCTACATGGAATCGATATTCTCGAATTTTCTTTTCTTCAATGATTCGTTCCGTAAATGGAACATCTAATAACTTACCATCTCGAATAAATACGCAGGCAGGGTTATCAAATTCAACAAGATATGCTTCTCCAGTATTGAAGATCTGTAGAATACTAAAGGTGGAATATGCAACTTGTCGGACTTTGCAGATTGGAAGCGTTTTTACAATTGTCTGAACACATTCTTCAATTCCAGCCCCATTTAAAAACATAGTTCCAAGAATCTTAGAAGTTAAAGTCGCCAGGATATTAGCCTTTACGCCGCTTCCCATACCGTCGGCTAAGATGATGATATCAGCATTATCAGTTTTTAAAATCTCAACTTTATCTCCACAAAGTTCTTCATGATACTTATGGAGACTTTTATAGGATACATCCAAGGTTACACTCATGTTTGACTCCTTACTGCTATCGCTTACTGTAAATCATAAGGTTTTCCATCATTAAGTATCGTATCACGAAGTTTGGTCAAGGTTACTTTGGTCTCTGCAGTTGTTTCTCCAAGGAGACCAGCAATCTCTTGAGCAACCATCATCTGTTTATCAATGACTTTTTGAGCCATTTCAATGGTTTCTACTTTTACCTTATATGCCTGTCGATTTTGCTCTTCTTCGTATGAGATATCCTGAAAGATACCTAAGACACAATCTTGTTCTTTCATATAGACAATACTTTGAAGAGAAGTGAAATCACGGTCTGCATAAACGACTTTTTTGCAGACAATATCCTGATGTGTATCCATAACAGTCTGAAAATCGGTATGATCGATGAATTCATATAAGTACATCTCTTTTGCCTTGGCACGAGGTGTTTTGAAAAACTTCTCGGCAGCACGAGAGAACTCCATAATCTTCATCTCGGAATCCACAATGATGATAATATTAGGTGTCGTATCCAGAACAATATTGGACATGGATTGCGCACGCTCATGCATATATGGAATACACATATTTAGTTCGGCTTTTCCTTGATAGACAGCGATTGCCTTATCACGGCAGGAGGCATATCCACAGGCACCACAGTTTAGCATGTCTTCAGGATGAGTCTTACCAATCTTGCTTAAAATATTAAGAATCTGTTGTTCACTTGGAATAGGATCCTTAGGAGAACGGTCGAAGAAATGCTTCGATAAATCCAAGGCTGGTTCACGATAAAAACTAGCATTTGTAACGGGCTCTTTCGGGATAGCCTCTTCCATATCAAGTTTCACTTTAAACCGCGAAATACATGCACGGTCGATTGCAGGGCCTTTAATACAGCCACCATTGCAAATATTAGCTTCAATAAAACTGCCAGTAATTTCACCACGTTGCATGCTTTCAAATAGATCAATACAGTTTTTTATACCGTGAACATAGAATTTACGGTATTGTTCTGTTTTTGCGTTCGATGCTACAACAGAGGAGAGAACACCGCTACTAATCGGGTATAAACGATTGACTAATGGATTTGGATTTTCAGGAAGTGAGTCAGGAAGTTCCATTAAATTAATATGTTCTTCTTCCAACCATTCCTCAAATTCCTTAAAGTTAAGAACAGCATCAATGATGCCGACTGTTCTAGGGTCACTTTCGGCTTCTCTTTTCTTTGAGATACATGGCCCTAAAAAAACAATTTTAACATTACTTCCATACTCTGCTCGAATGATCTTGCCGTGAGCGATCATTGGAGAGATTACGGGTGCCATATATTTGGTCAAGGACGGATAATAGATTTCTATTAGGTCATTAACCGAAGGACAGCAGGTAGTAATGATGTTTTCCATAGTACCTGCTTCTAATAAATTATTGTATTCGCGTGTAACATAGGCTGCGCCTTCTGCTGTTTCTCTTACAGCAGTAAACCCAAGCATCTTTAGACCAGTAATTACCTGCCCGCTTGTTTTATACTTTAGCACACCAAGGTAAGAAGGGGCTAAGGAGACGATTGTAGGTATGCCTTGTGACAGATACGATTTTACTCGATCTAAATCACTAATAAATGTTTTTGCATTCTGTGGACAGACTTCGAGACAATGTCCGCAGAGAATACACTTATCATTCATAATATAAGCTTGAGAATCTTTTACTGTAATTGCTTTAACTTCGCAGTTGCGCACACATTTATAACAATTTTTGCACTTTGCTTCTTTAAAACCAATTACGTTCATTATGTAAGCCTCCTAAGCACCTCATTCTCAAAAAACTCTTCAGTAGTATCTGGACGTACAGAAAACAAGGTATTGTCTACGGTTACGCAGACACCTTTCACACAATTACCCATACAAAAAGAACCATTCAGTTCAACCTTATCTTTTAGCTGATGCTCTTGAATCAGAGATTCAAGCTTAGTAATAATTTCTCGTGAACCTTTTAAATGACATGAACTCCCAACACATATAGAAATAATCATATATTACCTCCTTACAGCGTATGCTAAAAATTTAACAAAGCTATATTACATTATAGCATCTCTTAATACAAGAAACAAGTATTAAGAGATGCTTGAGTTTCCGTAGTTTTATCCACAAACCCTTAGCTTTCTCGATATTGCAATAAACAACTTTCAAAAAATCCCATAAAAATAAGGAATCCGCATCCTTTTTGTAGTAGAATAATGGTGTCCAAGCAAAATCTACACTAAACAATAAAGAAAGGGACTCCTTATGCTTAATTCTACTACAAATACTTACACTTTAAAACGAGAAATTTTATCTTTTTCAAACAAAATATCCC
>JAQXNU010000109.1 GCA_029098165.1 Clostridiales bacterium | reverse complement strand
CCCCTCGCGTTAATCATAGTCTTGGCTATGAATAGGACACCCTTGGTCTTGGCTGTATCCTTCCCACTACTAGGGCGGATTAGGAACTTTCATCCATTAGCGACGTGCGCCGCCAGGCGCACACAAAAAGTACGCTTAAGAGCAAATCACTCATTAGCGTACTTTTTCCTTGGTTACTTAGGTATTATTCTTTGCATTTTCCTGATCATCCTGCATTAGCATCATAACAGAGCGGAAATAACCGTTCTCATAACTTGTATCAAAAATGTCCTGAAGATAATTTATGGGGATAAATTCTCGAATTGTTGAACTGACTTCTGACATAAATGTTACATCATCTACATACTCAGTTGTAATCTTCTTTTTTAGAGTTAAAAATGCATTATTCCATTCTTCCTTGTCAATATCAAGAAATAATTTAACTTCTTTTTCTGGATAGTTCTTATAAAAATAATCAAGCTCATATTCCCAAAAATCACGATATGGATTCATACCATCTGCAACAGCAGTAGATTTTTCAAGCTGTGCACGTAGTTGTTCTACAGTATTGGTTACCTCTTCTGTGCTTAACTTATCATCAATTTTCTTATTAAAACTGATTGTAATCTCTGTTGTGATAATCAATAAAATAAATAGAATTATTAACTTCCCATATTTTTTTAACATAAACAGTCTCCTTTAAGATCGATTGCTGTTCTGTTGCGAAATTCACTGTACTATGTAACTATTTACATTCTTTCATACAATAACAGTCAATCAAATGTCTATATTAATTATATATCATCGAAGTTGTTATTCCAATTAATTTTTTATAAAATCATCAAAATTATGTAAGTGATTACAAGGAATAATTGGTATCTCATATTCCTTGTTCTGCATTCACAGGAACTATTCTTATTCCCATGATATGTTTTTCTATAATTCAGTCTTAACGTTTTTTCCTAATTTGCACTATAATATGGTACGACCAAGTAACACCCTGCTGTTAACTCATCAACATATAAAGAGTTGCACTTCTTGATCAAGTATATGTAATCATTCATACTGTTGCACTCTTCTGTATAATTTTCTTTTGCAATAGACCATAAACTGTCACCTTGCTTAATTTCAATCGTCTTATATAATCTTTCGTTCTGCTTGTCCTGATTCGCATATGCTATCTTTGTTGGAATGATCAAACCGATTACTAGTACTAAAGTAGCTGCTACAAATGCGATGATTAACTTTTTATTCCATAGTTTCTTATCAGTTCTTCTTCCGTATCGTCTCACTGCATTCAATCTTTCCATAATATTACCTCCCAATCTTCAGAACACTTGTTCCCGAACATATGTTTTCTTCATTATATCGAACATATATTCGATTGTCAATAGAATTGTAAAACTTTTATACTAAGAGTATGCTTTATACACTTTCGCACTGATACATTCCCAGCGATGCTTCTGTACTGAGTATTTTTTGTGAGCATCAGTATGTGGAATATTTTTTTCAATAGAAGAAATTTTTATGAAATAAAAAACCGAACATAAGTTTTGCATTTTGTTTATTATTGTGTTATAATAGGTATCATTAAGAACGGAGGTTATAATATATGGGCTATGGTAAGATAAGTGCAAAACAGAACGAGATATTAGAATATTTGAAAGCTCAGATTATTAGCAGAGGCTATCCACCTGCTGTCAGAGAGATTTGCGAAGCTGTTAATTTAAAATCAACCTCTTCTGTTCATTCACATTTAGAGACATTAGAAAAGAACGGTTACATACGAAGGGATCCTTCTAAACCGCGAGCTATAGAAATTGTCGACGATGAGTTTAACTTAACGAGACGCGAGTTAGTGAATGTACCGATCGTTGGTACTGTTACTGCAGGCCAGCCGATTTTAGCAGTTGAGAACATTGACGGATATTTTCCTGTACCAACGGAATATATGCCAAATCAACAAACATTTATGTTAAAAGTTAAAGGATCAAGTATGATTAATGCCGGTATCTTTGATGGAGATCAGATCATTGTAGAAAAGCAGTCCACTGCTATGAATGGTGATTTTGTTGTTGCATTGATTGATGATTCTGTAACAGTTAAGACTTTTTATAAAGAAGATGGTCATATCCGCCTTCAGCCAGAGAATGACTTTATGGATCCAATTATTGTGGATGACTGTCAGATTCTTGGAAAGGTCATTGGTTTATTCCGCTTATTCAAATAGAATTAAAGTATTGATAAAGTATAAGGGGCTGTGAAAAAGTTTTTTTTCACAGCCCTTTTTTTGATTGAGATACGTTTTTTGATTGAAAGAAGATCTCAGTGTTCTTATCTGTAACAGAATGATTAAGTCTATAGACGATTTCTTGCTTTTGCGGTACTGGGAATTTTTCCGCTCATTGTAGCTCAAATTCTTCCAATCCGCGAGGCATAGGACAGCCAGAAAACGTCTCTATGCCCAAAGCAAAGCAATTCCACCGCATTATGTTAACCATATTGGGCATACGAGCTTGATTGATCAACTATATGCCCAATACGACCAAATAACATCTTTAATTCCAAGGATACCTCTAGTGGCCTAGTTCAGATTCATTCCAAACATCATAGAAAGTCAAAGAAACAATATCTATAGTATTCGTATGTCACATAAATCATACTTCTAATCTTAGGATTATAATCATCAGCTAAATAGAATAGCCCAAAACGGTACAGGCAGCATTCGAAAGAATGCAATCTGTACCGTTTTTTCAACCTTTACAAATTGTAAATCTACTGTTTATCAAAATTTCCAACATATCAAAACTATCAGCTTATCAAAACCTACTGCTTATCAAAATATGACTTCCCACTATCCGGTTTAAAATAAGTTCGAATAAAATGCTCAGAAGAAACAAAGACAATTTCATTCGTCTTCTCCAAATAATATATATCATCTCCGTCTTCTGCTTCGGTCTTATGTAATGCATCTTTATGGCAAATCACGGCATTCGCACCCGCCAGATACTCTTCCTTCGAATCGTAAGGGAATTCACTGGCATGCTTATTAAAATGCTCCGTAAATAATTCTTCCGACTTAAATGTGTAGCTTTCTGTATCCTTTTGATTCTCCTGCTGTTCAAATAAATCCGGAACCCAATACTTAATTCCAAAGTAACCTAATATACAAAAAAGCAGGAATACTATCGCAAAAAGTGTAAATCTTCGTTTTGGTTTCGAAGTTGTAAGCTGTTGTTCAACCCCACTCTGAATGATCGGCTCATTTTGTATTATGTCGGTATCTTTCTTAACTACATGAATACTTTCCTCCCCATTAATCCTTACACTCTGTACATTTCCTCGTTGACTCTGATGCTCCTTGCTGTGTTTAAGCTTATTCGCTTCACGGCACTCTTTACAACGATTTGGTAGATGCAGTCTTTTTTTCTTATAAAAAGCTATCTCCCCATCATTTAGAATAAATTCTTTTCCACACTGAGTACAAGTTTTTGTAATCATAATTAATTACCTCTTCTTATTCTCCTTTCGTTCGAATCCCAACCAAGGGATGACCACACCTATTTCAAACTCAGATTCATGGAATTTCCTTGATCAGTTCTCAATATTGAATAATCTAACCCCTTTTATTACATTTTACAGTGAATATGCAGATATGTCAATTTATTCCTAATATTTAACCGCTAATATTAACTCTATGTCATGTGTTGGAGTGTATTTTAAAAATCAACCCTAACACCTGACATAAAGCTCAAAAAATGCCAATACATCCCCTCTCATTAAGACCTAAGATCCCAACTCAAGTTCTTGCATTGGCATTTCTTCTATCCAAATATATACGATAAATAATATCAGAATTCGTTTGACGTACCAGCCATAGCTTAAAACTATAGATCAGCACCATCAATAACTTTACCATCTCTCCAGATTCTTTCAAGATCATAGAATAAACGATCTTCTTTGGAGAACACATGAACTACAATATCGCCGTAATCCATAAGAACCCAACCGGAATCATGAAGACCTTCGATACGTTTTGGCTCAAAACCTGCACGACCTAATTCTTCTTCAACAGCACTAACCATAGCATCTACCTGAGATGAGTTTGTACCGTTTGCAATAATAAAGTAATCAGCGATCACTGAAATATTACCAATTTCAATTACTTTAATATCTTCTGCTTTTTTGTCATCAAGAGCTTTATATGCTAAACGAACCATTTCTTTTGCTGAATCCATAATATGCTCCTCTCTCTCTTTCAATTTATAGATTTAAGAATACACCAACTTTAATGTTGTCAGTACCATACTCTTATGAGGGATTACATTAGACCTTCTTAAGTCTATAGTACTCCAATGTTTTTATTGTGAGTTCATCAATCTCTCTACCTGTACTTTTTAAATAGCGTACTGTATTTTCCAAAGCATAATATACCGCTAAATCAAGATTGTGAAACGCTATTATACGTATTTCCTCCAAACTTGGTGTTGTCGGTTGAGTTCGTCTTGGCTCAATATAATCCGACAGAAAGATGACTTTCTCGAGGAATGTCATATTCGGTTTTCCTGTGGTATGGTACGTAATGGCAGAAAGAACTTCTTCATCCATTACTCCATACTTAACATTTGCGTAATAAGCCCCAAGCTTACCATGGAGTAAAAATGGATTTCTACGCTCAACGTCAGATACTGGTAAACCATGATGTTTACATTCACTAATTGCCTCTTCAAAATCAATGTATTTCGCATTGTCATGCAATAGACCTGCTATCATTGCTCTTTCAGCACTTTCACCGTAACACATTGCTAAACTTGCAGCAAGATACGCTACACCTTCCGTATGCAAAAATCGTTTCTTCGGAAGCAGCTCTTCCATTGATTTTTGAAGTTCATCAATTTGTATTTTCATACTCTACACCTGCCTCGTCGTTTTATGAGAGTGACTTAAACATCGGTATTTTCATATAAATGATTTTCTTTCATATATTGTTCCACTTCCATCGGAACGTAATAACGAACCGACTTGTCTTGCTGTCGCTTTTCTCGAATCATACTTGAAGAAATATCCATCTGCGGGATCTTTAATAAATCAATCGTCGCATTATACTTTTCTTTTAAGTCTTTAATTTTAGCTACAACATCCTCATCATCCTCGTCATTGCGTTTCGCAGCAACAATATGTGATAATGCCATAACAACTTCAGGTCGACTCCATCGTTCCAATTGAAACAAAGAATCTGCCCCTATAATAAAATAATATTCGACATCTGGATTTTTGTCCGTCAATTCTAAAAGCGTATCCGCTGTATACGTATTTCCTTCCCGGTAAAACTCCATTGTATCAATCCGAAAATGAGAATTGCCTGCAATTGCAAGTTCAATCATTTCCTGTCGATATTTTTCATCGATAACGTCATTTAAGTCCTTATAAGCAGGACGTTTTGAAGGCATAAAGATTACTTCATCTAGTCCAAACTGTTCATACGCATTCTCTGCTAAGATCAAATGCGCAATGTGGATTGGGTTGAAGGTGCCTCCCATGATTCCGACTTTCTTCATAAACGACACCAGCCTTTATTAGAGTTCGATTCTCTTCTTTTCCTTAGATTCACGGTAAAGAACAATCTTTTTACCAATTACCTGAACTAATTCAGAGTGAGTACGCTCTGCTAACACATAACCGATTTCCTTTGGATCATCAAGACAATTCTTTAAAACTGCAATCTTAATTAATTCTCTTGCTTCTAAAGCTTCATCAATACCAGCTGTTAATTCTGGTGAGATACTTCCTTTTCCTACATTAAAAATCGGATCCATCTTCATGGCAAGGCCTTTTAAATAAGCTCTTTGCTTACTAGTCATAAAAATAATCCCCTTTATTTATAATAATCAAATTGTAATCCATACATACGAACAGTGTCACCTTCCTGGATACCAAGTGCTTCTAATTCGTCTAAAATACCATTGTTCTTTAAGAAGTTCTGGAAGAATTCAAAGCCCTTCTCGTTATCAATATTCGTATAACCAAGCATACGCTCGATACGAGGTCCTTCCACTACATATTCCTGTTCTACTTCGTCATAAGTTACAGTATATGGTAAGTTGGAATCTGCGTAATCTTGAGGGAAGTATTCCTGCTCAAATACGATTGGAGCTTCATCTAGTGTCTTCAATTGATCATTTACGTAGTAAAGAAGCTCTTTTACGCCCTTACCACTTACTGCAGAAATAGGGAAAACTCTAATTCCTTTTGGTTCAAATGCGTCACGGATCTTCTGAATCACTTCTTCGCCTTCTTCGCCATAAAGAACATCGATCTTATTTGCTGCAATGATCTGAGGTTTTTTCGTTAAGTCTTCATTATAAGAAGCTAACTCTTTGTTGATTGCTTCGATATCTTCGATTGGATCACGTCCTTCGACAGAACCAGCATCTACAAGATGTAAAAGAAGCTTACAACGTTCAATGTGCTTTAAGAATTCATGGCCTAAACCTACGCCTTCACTTGCACCTTCGATAAGTCCTGGAATATCCGCAATAACAAAACCTTCACCATGATCTAAATCCACAACACCAAGGTTAGGATTTAATGTAGTGAAATGATAATTTGCAATCTTTGGCTTTGCATTGGTTACACGGGATAAGAACGTGGATTTTCCTACGTTAGGGAAACCTACCAAACCTACATCAGCAATTACCTTTAATTCAAGTGTAACATTTAATTCCATCGCTTTTTGACCAGGCTGGGCGTATTTCGGAACTTGCATCGTAGCAGTTGCATAATGCTGGTTACCTTTACCACCACGACCACCGCGCAAAATTACCGCACGACGATTTTCATGGGACATATCGGCGATAACTTTACCGCTTTCGGTTTCCTTAATAATCGTTCCTTCTGGTACCTTTAATACTAAGTCAGCGCCATCACGGCCTGTACAGTTATTTTTTGAACCACTTGCACCATCTTCTGCAATATATTTACGTTTCATACGATAATCTACAAGTGTATTGAGGCCTTCATCTACTTCAAAAATGATATTGCCACCTTTACCGCCATCACCACCATTAGGTCCGCCGGCTGCTACAAAAAGTTCACGACGAAAGCTGACATGACCGTCGCCACCTTTGCCAGAACGAATATATATTTTAGCGCTATCTGCAAACATACAAACTCCCATCTATCTGTTTTATAACAGATAAAAATCAGGATTAATACCTGTGTTATTTTATATCCTATAACTGTTCGTCCATATTATTTACGGAACAACCGTTATATTATTTAAAAAAGAGGCTATCCCGAAATGGTACTTTTTGCATGAAAAGACTCATTTCGGAACAGCCCCTAAGTAATTCTATACTATTATTTAGCTTCTACTGGGTAAACACTAGCTTGTTTCTTGTCTCTACCCTTTCTTTCGAACTTAAGAACACCGTCTACTAAAGCAAATAATGTATCATCACCACCACGTCCTACGTTAACGCCTGGATGAATCTTAGTACCACGCTGTCTGTAAAGGATATTACCAGCTAATACGAACTGACCGTCAGCTCTTTTAGCACCAAGTCTTTTAGACTCAGAATCTCTACCATTCTTAGTAGAACCAACACCCTTTTTATGAGCGAAAAATTGAAGGTTCATCTTTAACATGACCTACACCTCCTTATATGATAGTATTAAGAAATAAGAACCTTATTCCTTATTATTAATCTTAATATACTTATGTCCGTACTCTTCTTCAATCCCTTGAAGACCTAAGATTAAGGAGCCAAGCAAAAGCTCAGATCTTTCACTTAACGTACTGACAATTTTGAAATCCATCATACCATCTTCTTCATTCTCTTGATATTCAAAAGTATCTGAAGTAAAATGCTCGATAGAATTCATGGTCGTTATCACGAGCGCCGATACGGCTGCACATACGATATCAGATCCGCTTTCAGCGTACCCCGCATGCCCCTCGAATCGGAAGCCATTCAACTGACCTTTCTTATTCTTATGAATTGATATATTTATCATATCAAACTCTCACTATCAATTAAGCGTTGATTTTTTCAATCTTAACCTTAGTGAATAACTGTCTGTGACCGTTCTTTTTGTGGTATCCAGATTTTCTCTTATATCTGTAAACGATGACTTTCTTACCTTTACCTTCTTCAACAACTGTTGCTGTTACAGAAGCTCCAGCTACTGTAGGGTTACCCACTTTAACTTCACCATTGTTTACAACAAGTACCTGATCAAAAGAAACACTTGCACCAGCTTCAACACCAAGCTTTTCTACTTTAATGATATCGCCTTCGGCTACTTTGTACTGCTTACCACCTGTTGCAATAATTGCGTACATATGGCACCTCCTATTATCATTACTCGCCAACTGTGGTGCCTGACATTCTATCGAATGGCAGAACTTCAACCTCGTTGTGCGGCACACTCATGAATAATAACATAAGCCATTGAACTTGTCAATCATTTATAACAATTTTTTTAAAAAATATGCATAATTCTTATCCTCAGTCTTGATAAAGCAATGAATGTACATGATCGTTATTCATTAGTATGAACAATCCACTCCTATATCATTCTACTAACCTTACCTTGATACTATCACAATAGTCATTGTATCTTCATAGCGATTCTATTTTTACTATCTTAGCATCCTTTTTTAATCTTCCCAAGGGCGAATACGATAGGTCACGCCAATTCTATCGCAGATTGCCTGACATTGTGCTTCTTCCTCTTTGGTCAAAGTCGTATCCACTGTGGTAAATACAACGCTAGGCACATAATGTTTTACATGATCTGCAAACTCAATCATCGCATCGAAACTTTCGATTCCAAACTTATTGCGGGTCAATTCATAATACCGTTCTGCATTTGGAGTATTTAAGCTGATGGAAATCGTATCAACCAAACCTTCAAACATAGGTGCTGTATCTTTTCCATACATAAGATCTGACAATCCATTTGTATTGATTCGAATTGGCTTGTTATAAGTATCTTTCACAAATTTTGCAATTACTAGTAGGTCATCCAAACGCTCTGTTGGTTCCCCAAAGCCACAAAATACAACCTCCTCATACTGAGACAGATCAAACTTCTTAAACTCCTCTTTGACTTCTTCAATCGACGGTTCATGTTCCAGCCAAAGACTTCCAGATTCCTCCATTTCTTCTCTTGTTTGACGCAAACAAAAAGTACAAGCACATGGGCATTTATTCGTTAAGTTTACATATAAGTTGTTGTGAACTTTATATAAAATTGTCATTTGCTTTTTCATATGTTTTTCCCCTTACGTTTAATCAATCTTTAGCGTATGCAACACTTCTTCAAAACATACTCCGTCTGTTTTCGGAATCTCTAATTCAATCGAACGAAGAATACACTTTTTAATGAAATTTGACGCTTTCTTTACACTTTTATCAAAAGCGACACCATTTACGGCATCCGCTGCAATAATAGCAGAAAAGACATCTCCAGTACCAGAACGCTCCGTTCCAACACGATGCGTTCTTAAGATTCGATAATCCTTGCCTTTTTCATGCACTAAATTGGCGATGAAATCGCCCTGTCGAATTCCAGTGACCACAACTTTCTCTGGTCCTTGCTCACTTAACTTTTCCACCATGGCAAGCAGTTCTTTCATCTTCCATTTTCCGTCTTTGTACGGGGTATCCGTTAAGATACAACACTCGGTCAAATTCGGTGTAATAATATCAGCGAATTCAACTAATTCTTTCATCTTCTGACACATCTCATCCGTATAAATGGAATATAACTTTCCATTGTCCCCCATAACTGGATCTATGATTACTTTCGTCCGATTGGTTTTGAATTCTTGAATAAAGTTCTTTACGATTGCAATCTGTTCTTTCGAACCTAGAAATCCGGAAGTGATTGCTTCAAACTTTAATCCCAGATGTCTCCACTGAGCAATGTAATCCTCCATGCGGTTGGTATAATCATCAAAAAAGTACTGATCAAATCCGGTATGGTTTGAGAATATGGAAGTTGGAACTGGGCAGCACTGTACTTTCATATAAGATATGATTGGCATAGCAACTGCAACCGAACAACGACCAAAACCAGTGAAATCATTAATAACTGCAATCTTCTTTTGATTGTTATGAGACATAAACTAGTAATCTCCCTTCACTTTCACCTTCGAAAAAGCGGCTGCAAACAGATAGAAGGCGATGATATTGACTACTCCTTCTGCAATCAGTCCTGGAGTTGATGCAAGTCCCGCTGCAATCCCACCATACATGATCGCTCCGCTTACGGTATAACCGATGACCATCACGGCCATACTCAATGTTACTGCAATTATAGTACGTAACGAAAATAATTTCCACTGTTGTTTTTTCTTTCCAATTACTGCCGCCGTAAATGCCAATGCAGCTTTTATGATCAATGTCGGAATGATCCACTGACTAAAGCCTGAAAGCAAATCTGCCATCGCTGAACCAATGCTTCCTGCGATGATTCCTCCTGTGGTGCTAAAATAGAATACTGCTAAAAAGATGATGCTATTCCCCAGATGCGCATATCCTAACGGAATTGGAACCCGAATCACCATTGTGAAAATACAAGTCAACGCCATAAATAATGCTGTAATACAAAGTTGTACTGTCTTATTCTTTTGTTTTCTTTCCATAACAAGCCTCTTTTCACCTTTTTTATAATGTGAACCGTTCACTATACTATCATCCTGAAACTATAATATGTATCTCCTTAATTAGTTTAAACCATGATTCATATGAATTTGTCTTATCATAATGCAAAACTGGTTATATGAAAATGTCCAGTTTGTAATATTTTGACCATGCCAGTTTTTTATAGATTTCACATCCTGCCTTCATAGTATGCACTCATATATTACTTTTTCTTATATTCAGCCCAAAACTCTTCACCTTCATCAATAAACCACCATTCACAGAAAAGGTGTCTCATTCGATCATCGTCGTATTTCGAATCAATGAATTCCTCTACTTTATTGGAAGCAGGAATTCCTTTATGTCTCTGACTCCAACGAACTAAGCACATTGCCGTTGCTGCTATGTTGACCACCATGAAAGCACTTAATGCAATGCAGGCAACTTTCCATGCTTTTCCCTGCATTTTTTTAAAAAGGCGATAGATTCTAGGTTCTAGTAGATGGAGGTAGGTGATTCCTGTGATTCCCCAGATGATCGTCATTGGTAGACTGATTCTGCCTTGTAGATTCATAAAATGTTTATGATAGGTCCATGCCTTCATTCCTAACGTTTCTTCAATTAATAACGAGCTAAAGTATTCAACCACGTCTGCTGCTAGTGCAAAAACAACAAACTGTATTAAAAAATTTCTATTCTTTAATTTTACACTTCCTATGTAAAAGATCACAGCACCAATTCCGTAAATAAAACAAAATGGCCCCCAAATAGAATTTACATGGGTTTCCCATCGATGAAACTTATAAATGGTCCAAACCCCTTCCATGATTACACCGATCACATTAGCTATCATAAAAAGCCAGAATAGATTTTGATAGTTCAGGCTTTGATTCTCCGTTTGCTGTGTTGCATTATTGCTCTTATCAGACATCTTATGTTACTCTCCTATGGTATATTATTTTTCAATTCGTATGAAATTCGATTTCTCCTTCGCTTTACTAATCCATTATAGCACGATATGTCTTTATTTCCACCAAAAAGGATAACATTCAACAATTAAATACAAATTATATCAATATTAAGATTCAATATAATCAATTGCTTCATTTAAGGTCTGAACCCAATCCATTCCCTTTATCTCCTTCATTCCATATTAACAGGATTTACTGATCAATTCCTGTTTTGAACTGCTTACTTTGTCTAATTCCCGAGGCAAAGGACCACTAGAGATCTTATCTATACCCTATTCAAAGTTGATTCATCGTATTATGTTAACTGGGTTGGGCATATACGCTTGATTCTTCCGCTATTTACCCAAAAAGAAAAAATCGCTTAAACCTCATGTCTAAGCGATTCTTCCTTATTAGAACCTGTAAAAGCTCCTAGTTACTTTCTATTCTTAAACCAATATCCATCAAAATCGTATTTAAATGTACGATATACACTATTGTTTCCAAACACTTGAACTTCTTGAATCAGTTGCCCGTTGCTATCATATTCCCAAGTCGTTCTTGTGAAACCAGAATCAATAATGACATTGCCCTGATATTCCTGTGCACTGCTGACATAACCAGAATAATCGACCTTAATACGGTTCATAAGTGTAAATGTTCGTTTCTTGGCATCCACTAAATATTTGTAATAGTAAGAATTCGCCCCATTGCTGTTTACTGCTATTCCACTCTCCCCATAAGAAGGATCTTCACTCCATTTATAGCTTGGTCGCGTACTAGAAATGGTATTATTGTTATTATATAAATAAATATAGTATTGATTTGCTTTGCCCTCTGGACCTTCGGTATACGTTACTGTATGTTGGCCTGCATGAAGGCTAAACTCTCCCTCTTGTGTGAGCAGGTATTGCTCATAACCAGTACCTTCCCAAAACTGTTTGGAACCAATCATATAATCTATCGTTGGATTTTCATAAATGTTATCCAGTTTTATTATGGTAGAGGTTTCTCTAGAACTTAAAATAATGGATTCTTCGTCAACAAAAGAGAATGAATTAATGTGCATCCAGTCGAGATGTGGTGCACTTTTCGGTTTCGTTGTTGTCTTATAATAATCTGGTAGGATTGTTTTCAAATCGATGATGGTCCTGATTTTCTTTGTCTCAAGATCAATGGAGAACACAACGTCCTCTTTTGTGCCCTCAGTTGTATCGGTCCCTAATACGACAATATCCCCTCGGTTTCCAAATAAATAATCATGATGTAGCAGTAAACTGCCAAGCTTATATACTCGATTCACATATCCGGTTCGATCCATTCGAACAAGTCTTGACCCAGATACACTAAAATACATACCATTTTCATCAAATAGTAAACGATGTGCTCGATATGTGACTAATGGAATTTCGACACGAAGTACACCATCGTTATCATACATAGAAAGATAAGCTTCTTTCTGATCTCCATTATTTATATCCATTTCTATGTCATTTCCTAAGATTGCATATAATCCTTGACTGACTGGTGTTAAACTTTCACCCTTCGTCACTTTGATCTTATTTACGTTATATGGCCCGATTGCCTTAGGACAATTGTATTCAAAAGAGACTGTGTCTACCACTTGATCTTGTTCATCGAGAAG
>JAQXNU010000108.1 GCA_029098165.1 Clostridiales bacterium | reverse complement strand
AATGAAGCAGGTGCGACAGAGATTTATAAAGTCGGCGGAGCACAGGCGATAGCGGCGTTAGCATATGGAACGGAGAGTATTGCCAAAGTAGATAAGATTGTAGGACCAGGAAATATCTATGTTGCTTTAGCAAAAAAAGCAGTATATGGTCATGTTAGCATCGATTCCATTGCAGGCCCAAGTGAAATTCTTGTATTAGCAGATGAAACAGCGAATCCACGTTATGTGGCAGCAGATTTATTATCACAGGCAGAACATGATGAATTAGCTTCTGCTATTTTGATCACAACAAGTAAAGAACTGGCTGATAACGTATCCAAAGAAGTGGATGTTTTTGTTGAACAGTTATCAAGAAAAGCAATTTTAGAAAAGTCATTAGACAATTATGGTTACATATTAGTTGCCCAGAGCTTAGATGAGGCAATCGATGCGGCAAATGAGATTGCATCGGAACACTTGGAAATCGTGACAAAGAATGCATTTGAAGTTATGACAAAGATTCAGAATGCTGGTGCAATCTTTATTGGAGAATATTCCTCAGAACCATTAGGAGATTATTTTGCTGGTCCAAACCATGTACTACCAACGAATGGAACTGCGAAATTCTTCTCAGCATTGAGTGTCGACGATTTTATCAAAAAATCTAGTATTATCTCTTATTCAAAAGAAGCATTGGAGCCGATATATAAAGATATCGTTGATTTTGCAAAAGCAGAAGGATTAACTGCTCACGCAAATTCAATAGCAGTTCGATTTGAAAAGTAATGAAACATCGAACAGATAGGAGAGCATATGAGTAGAGTGGCAAAAATGTCTAGAACAACAAAAGAAACAGATATAACAATAGAATTGAATCTGGATGGAAAAGGGATAGGAAAAGTAGATACTGGCATTGGTTTTTTTGACCATATGCTGTTAAGTTTTGCAAAGCATGGATTCTTTGATTTAAATGTTCAGTGCAAAGGTGATCTTTATGTGGATGGACATCATACAGTAGAAGATACCGGAATTGTGCTAGGACAGGTAATAAAAAAAGCATTAGGTGACAAGCAGGGAATGAAACGATATGGTTCTTTTTTACTTCCGATGGATGAGACTTTAGTATTGTGTGCGATTGATTTATCAGGAAGGCCATATCTTAATTTTCAGGCAGAATTTACACAGGAAAAAGTGGGTTATATGGACACGGAATTGGTTCGTGAATTTTTCTATGCGGTTTCTTACAGTGCAGGCATGAACCTACATATAAAACAAATGGATGGTACAAACAATCATCATATCATTGAGGCGATGTTTAAAGCTTTTGCGAAAGCTTTAAATGAAGCGTGTTCTATGGATTCGCGAATACAAGGAGTATTATCAACTAAGGGGACAGTAGAGTAAGGAAGGAGCTAGTTATGAGATTATATCCAGCAATCGATATTAAGAATGGTCAGTGTGTGAGATTGAGACAAGGACAGTTTCAGAATATTGAAGTGTATTCCAATAATCCTGCACAAATAGCTGCAGAATGGGAAAGACTTGGTGCATCTTATATTCATTTGGTAGATTTGGATGGTGCACTGGTAGGACATGGGGTTAATGATGAAGTAATTAAAGAAATTGCACATACGGTTAAGGTTCCGATTCAGGTTGGCGGCGGTATTCGTTCGATTCAGGATATTGAACATAAATTAGGTCTAGGGGTTTCTAGGGTTATCATAGGAACTAAGGCAGTAGAAAGTCCTCAATTTGTTCGCGAAATTATCTCGGTGTTTGGGGCAGATCAGATTGTTATCGGAATTGATGCTAAGAGTGGAATGGTAGCCATTGAAGGATGGGAAAAGGTAAGTAACTATAATGCTGTTTCCCTAGCACTTGAGATGAAAGAAATGGGAGTAAAGAATATCGTTTATACAGATATTGCAAAAGATGGTATGCTTCAGGGACCAAATGTGGAACATACAAAAGCTATGGTAGATGCAACGGGCTTAAATATCATAGCATCTGGCGGAGTATCTTGTATGAAGGATCTGGAAGAACTTTCGTTAATCAATGTTTCAGGTGCAATCATTGGAAAAGCACTTTATGAAAAACGTATTGAATTGGATCAAGCAGTGGAGTTATTTGAGAAGAAAAGTTTAGATAAGTAAAGGAGTTAGGTACAATGGCTGTAAAAAAGATCATTCCTTATATCAATGCGGAAAATGAACTGGAAGAAAGCGTTGTAAAAGGTGCAATTGCATATGAAAGAAATGGAGCAGATGAATTATTTATCTATAATTATTCTTCTGAAGAGATTGAGAGAGAAGAATTTCTTCTTACCGTAAAGCATGTGGTAAAGGCAGTAGATATTCCTGTTATCATTGGTTGTTATGTGAAGCGGTTTGAGGATGTAAAGAAGGCATTTTATACTGGAGCTGTCCGTGTGGTCATTCCATATGCAAAATTAGCAGATGAAACAGTGATCAAAGAAGCTTCGGATCGATTTGGCAAGGATAAGATTGTAGTGGAATTTGATGAAGGTGCCGTGAAGAATGAGGGAGCTCTTTCGGATGAAAGGATTCTGCCTAAGTTTAAAGAACTTGGGGCAACAGCCGTTTTATTAAAACATGTATACATGTCAGAAAATGTCTTGAACAAAATAGCTAATGCTTGCCTTCCGATTTACATTCGAGATAGTTTATTAAGAAATGATATGGAAACATTGATAGGTCTTGATAATGTGTTGGGTGTTGCAACTAATTATTATGAGAATAAGGATATTTATAAGATCAAGCGTATGTTAAAAGAGGCTGGAATTGCAACAGATACCTTTGAAAGTGAGATTCCGTTCTCGGAATTCAAATTAGACGAACACGGGTTGATTCCGTGTGTTGTTCAGGATTGTAAGACAAATGAAGTATTGATGGTTGCATATATGAATGCAGAATCTTATCAAAAGACGATTGAAACAGGAAAAATGACGTATTTTTCTAGAAGCCGTCAGGAACTTTGGTTAAAAGGTGAGACTTCTGGACATTTTCAATATGTTAGATCGTTAAGTTTAGATTGTGATAAAGATACGATCTTAGCGAAAGTGCAGCAGATTGGTGCAGCATGTCATACAGGGAATCATTCTTGTTTCTTTAGAGAATTAGTGAGAAAAGATTTAGAAGATATGAGCCCAACGACAGTATTTAATGAGGTATTTGGTGTAATATTAGATCGTAAGGAACATCCAAAGGAAGGTTCTTATACGAACTATTTATTTGATAAAGGAATTGATAAGATCTTAAAGAAGTGCGGAGAAGAAGCAACAGAAATCGTGATTGCTGCAAAGAATCCGAATGCAGAAGAATTAAAATATGAAATCGCTGATTTCTTATATCACATGATGGTTTTAATGGCA
>JAQXNU010000107.1 GCA_029098165.1 Clostridiales bacterium | reverse complement strand
AGTAATCTTTACATTTCCTACTTCAGTACTATTATACTCATCCTCTGATGGATGTAGTTTTTTATAACGAATCGTCTTCGTCGATTCCTTAGTCTTAATTAAATACTCATTATTATGATCGCTATGTTCATGAGTAATAAGGACTAAATCTGCTGGTTCACTATAATCCCCATCTGCATATGGATCAATATAAATCACCATACCATCTGTGGTTTTCAGTTTAACACTCGCGGTTCCAAACCAGGTCAAGCTTGGCAATTTAACATTATCTCCAACTTTTACCTCTTCGGTTGGAGTTGGCATTTCCGTTGGTAGCTCTTCTTCCATTGGTGTTGCTTGTGCCGTAGGACTGACTTCTTGATTCGTTTCTTTAGTGGAATCTTTTTTACCGCATCCGGTTATCATAGTTAAAATAAATGTTAGTGCTGCAACTTTTAGAATTGCTGATTTCATGTCATCTTACCCCCAATAGTATTTTTCACTATGATAACATATTCTACCATATTTGCACAGTTATATTTGTTATTTTGGGAATTTTGTTCAAAACTTCTTTGGTCCTTCTTCTGACCACCAGTCAACTCAGCTATTATCATTCTTCTCGCACTTGATTTTTATTTACGTTCTTAATATATCCAACATAAGTTGCGATAAAATACAGTAGATATACAAAGAAGAACAATCCTAAGGTACGGACAATTACTAATACCAGATAGCTAGTATCAATATAGATCTGATAGATTCGATGGATACAGATAGTCATCCACACACTGATTGTAACTGGTAAAATTAAAGGCAACCCAAAATAAAAAGCTAGCTGTTTGAACACTAGTTGATGTATTTTCTTCGTCTCCACTCCCAGATTGTAAAGAATCCGATATCGATATCGATACTGAGAAGCCTCACTTAACTGCTGAACTGCTAATATCGTTGCGACAATGCATATAAAGACAAATCCAATGTAAAATAAGGAAAAAACAAGTGTAATCAATTCAATATTGCTCTCCGTCTCATATTCTGTTTTTGTCTTAACATAAGGACTCTTATATCCATCTCCTCCAATGGCATTAAGTTGATCACATTGCTCTTGCGTTAATTCCTGTGAAGTCATTGCTACATAGAAGGTTGCTTCAAATGGTAAAACCTTCACCAGTTCATCCGGAACTACACAAGCTAGGTTGTCAAATTGGTTTGGTAATGGATCATTATTTATTTGTTGAAATTGCAATGACTGGTCATTAATTTCGATATTCGGTACAGCACTTTTTGATAATACCTTACCGACTTCCTTATATCCAAATGCTAGATAACAGTTTTCTTTTAACTCAACATCCGAATAGCCTTTCATTTTTCGAAGCATCTGATAATCAGAATACCGAATTACTGGGACTCGGTCGGTTACAATCAGATTGTTCTGTTCTAAGAACGATATGAACTTTTCATCAGTTGTGGAATATACCGGATAAGTCCAAGAAGATTGCATAACCCCTTGCTCACTGAGATAAGCATCATATGCAGAAAAATCATAAGACTTCTGGGTTGATAATGTCAAAATATCAAAAGGGCAGGCGGTCTCCTCTGCAACCTCAAATATCGTCTGCAGAAATAACCCATTCTGAAACGATGCCAATGCGATCATTAAGAGAAGCCCTAGAGTTCCTAATGTCATCTTCATTGACCTCATCTTTGAAGATAAATTTCTCATTAAGAATAAATAATCTTTGGTATACTTTCGCTTTTTATTACTGATATTTAGTTTGATCAGTATAGAGGATAGAGAACCATAGAATAGATAAATTGCAAAAATGAAACAACAAAATCCAATACATGCTCTCTTAATACTATCTAACTTCACACAATTTATATAAAAAAGATATCCGCCAGTAACACACAAACATACTGCAATGATATTGGTAATCCAATGATTACATAGTTTCTTTCTCTTCTTATCATTCTGTGCTTTAATATAAATCAAATCACAAATTCTGATTCGTTTTAGCTTACGTTTCATTCGGAA
>JAQXNU010000106.1 GCA_029098165.1 Clostridiales bacterium | reverse complement strand
TAATAGAGAAAGAAACGCAGGTTTGTCATTTTCAAATTTTTCTTGGCAATCTGAAAAAATATCTGTCAAAGAAAGCTGTTTATGTGGTATCATAGGTATCAGAATAACTCCTTTCTCTTGGGTGATGGATTTTAGTTTTTAGGCAACTCTATTATACCATATCCAGTGAGGAGTTATTTGTTTTTTAGTAGTAAAAAATGCCGTATTTACGCGGCTTGTGGCGTTTCGCAAACGCCTAAATATAAAATAAATAGGAGGAGATACGAAATGAAAAGGAATAGGTTAAAAAAAATTTGTGTACTGTTATTGGCGCTAATCTTGTGTACTGTATCTACAATGCCTGTAGTTGCAAAGGCAGCATCCCGAATAACACTCAAGAGTGACGCGCAAGCACCTTCCACCATTTATGCGGGGCATAGCTATATGCTTAAGGTGAGTGGTGTTAAAGTAAAGTTTTATTCGAGTAATAAAGAAATAGCAACGATTGGAATGATAACTGGAAAGCTTATGGCAATAGCGCCTGGGACTGTAACCATTACTGCAAAAAATGTAAAGAGTGGAAAGGCGGTAGCAAAAAAGACCTTCAAAGTTTTACAAAGAGCAAAATCAGTAACAGCAGATAGTGAGATCTATTTATCTAATGTTGGTGATACAGCAACGATTAAAGCAACTAAGACTCCAGCGACATCGACAGACGTTGTGAGATTTGCCTCAAGTGATAAAAGAATTGCAACAGTTGGAGCGACATCTGGAAAGGTAACTGCAAAGGCAGAGGGGAAAACGACAATTAAGGTCTACTCAAAAGCTACCAAGGCAACAGCAAATAGTAGTGAAAATAATAAAGTAGCCACAGTTGATATTTATGTTGGACCTTGTATTGGCACAGTGAAACAATTATCGGTTAATAAAGTGGAAATAATATTTAAAAGTGATATAAAGGAAGTAAAAACTGTGGATATTAATATTACATCAAATAGTACAAAAGCAGTATATGCAGTTGCTAAAGTAACCACGGATAAAAACGATGCGAAAAGAGTAATCGTATCTACCTATGCAACACTTCCAATTAGTGATGAGATGACACTTACATATAAAAAAACGTCTGGCTGTTTTACAACTACCGATGGTAAGATTGCAACGATAAAAATCAAACCACTTAGTATAACATGTGGGCGAGAAGTTCCGATGTATTATGACGCCTGTGACAGTAATGGTATTATAATTGATGAGAATAAGCCATTAACATCTTCTACATCATATGATTGTTCCTTAGGGGTAACGAGTGGATATACAAACGAGAATAAGGCTTATGCTAATAGCCTAAGTTCTACAGTAAAAGCACGTGTCGTATATCATACCTATAAATATGAAAATGGTAATGAAGTGGGTGTCATTGACACAGGTGATGTTGTAATCAAAGTAGAAGAAGAGGTTTTGAGTAGTGATACCCTCAATTATACAATTGCAGATACAAATGCAAATGTAGATTTCAATGCCTCTAGTTTTAAACAGGATACTGATATTTCAGTTGAAGAAGGAAATAAGTCGGTCCATTTTCAATTTTTGAATTCCAATGGTGTAGAAGTGGCAGATTACAGCAAGTATAAAGTTCAATCAAGTAATTCTTCAGTTCTATATGTGAGAGGTGAACTATCCAATACAAATAAGAAGTTAGAAATTGTTGCATTTAATGAAGGAACGGCTTATCTTTTGATTAAAGATACAGAAACGATGAAAGATATTGCTGCGTTACCAATCACAGTAAAAGAGAAAAGAAAACCAGTTAGTATAAAGATTGATAAGTATACCTTTAATGTTGCACAATCAATTGCAAAGATGCCAGTAGAATCTTTTACAATTAATCTCCTTGATCAATATGGTGAAATAATGCCAGAAGAATTACTACTAATGAGTCAATTCTCAATTACAGAGAAAAACGATAGTAATGGAAAATTAGAGGACTGTATTTCATTAAATAAGAATAACGTGACTTTATATACTTCAAATCGTTCTGAAGGGTCATATGTATTTAAGATTAACTATGAAAAACTGCCAGAAAAGTATATTACAGTTTCCTATAAAAAACCAACAGGAGCAGAATCATATCATTTAATGCTCCAGTATCCGGATAGTGCAGCATCAATGACAGAATCTGTGAAGGAGATTACGATTGTAGACGATTCTCCAGTAATTTTAAATGTCAATATAAGTACTCTAAAGGGAAGCATTTTCGTAAATTCACAAAATATAAAGGAAACCAAAGCAAAAATAACAATTTATAATGAGAATGGGCAGGATGTTACAAGTTCCTATTATTCAGAAGGAAAATTTAAGATTCAATCTAACGAGAATGGTCTGATAAACACATTACCACAAGGGACTTATGTGATTATAGCTAGACTTACTGATGCTAGTAATAGAAATTATACTGCTACGAATACAGTTAAGATAACGATAAATAAGAAATCAACAACCGAAAGACCTGAGAAGGAGGAGGTTCCACCATTCGTAGGGCCTGTGGAAGATTTTCTACCAGTAATAAACTAACTTGTGAGATAAACCTCTCTAAAAAAACGCTATGGGTGTAGAACCCATAGCGTTTTTTTAGGTGCATCTAAAGATTTGCACGACAGTTATTGAAAAAACGTAGTAAGATAGGTCTGTTTTCCGTACGGACCTACTTTAAATGCATAAAAGGCTTTTTCTGCAGCAGACAAGTCATCAAATAGGCCAAAAACAGTTGGGCCAGAACCAGACATTAATGAATTTAAAGCACCATAGGAGAGCATCGTTTTTTTAATGTCTTCAATCTCTGGGTGAACCTTGAGCGTAACAGTCTCTAAGATATTACCAAGGCGAGAAGTAATACCTAATATATCGTTTGTCTTAATTGCTTCTACCATACCATCAACATCCGGATGATTCTCTGCTTTATTCAAGTCAAGATTCTCATACACATACTTCGTTGATACGCTAACTGGAGGTTTTACGATTAGACAGTGGAAATTATGGGCAGCAGGCAATGGCGTCAGTATTTCCCCAATTCCTTCGGAAAGTGCAGTACCACGAAGGATGCAGTATGGTACATCAGCACCAAGCTTAAGTCCTAATTCCATAAGTTCTTTCATTGGGATATTAGTTTCGAACAATGTATTCAGCCCCCAAAGCGTTGCTGCTGCATCGGAACTACCGCCAGCCATTCCGGCAGCTACCGGGATTTTCTTTTCTAGATTAATATATAAACCATCCGAGATCTGATAGGTTTCTTTGAATAACTTAGCAGCAGCATATACGATATTATTTTCGTTGGTTGGAAGATAGTGCAGATTTGTTTTTATGACAATATCAGGATTTGTCATTGGTTTAATTGTTACTTTATCATAAAGCTTAACAGTCTGCATAATCATTCGCACATCATGATATCCATTTGCACGTTTGCCAATAACATCAAGTGCTAAGTTAATCTTGGCATATGCTTTTAGTGTAATAAAATCCATAGGAACTCCTTTGTTAATTCAGCTTTTTTGTTAAGCTAAATGTAATGGTAACTCGTTTTATAATTACATTTATTATAAGAGGCAAACTTTACATTTGCAAGGATGTTTTACTAACATAAATTGTTTTTAAGCTTATATAAGTTCTTTAATCCATTCCCAAATCTTAAACTTTACGACAACCTTGGTTTCTTTTTTAGAAACAATGGCTTCATATTCTCTTTCTGTAAGTACATCTTTTAATTGTTCTTTGGATTCATCCGGAACGATTTGATAAGTAGTATCTACATAGCATAAGGTTGGAAAAAGGATGCACCACCAGTTTTGACCGTTAGCTTCCCCAAGTTTAATACGAAGGGCATCATATTCACCAGCTGGCAGGGTAATATCTCCATATACCTTAATTGGAAAGTAAGCTGGTCCAATACTAATCTCAACGTCATAGGTATAACCTAGACTTCGTACATATTTTGTCGTAATCTGTTTCAGCTCATCGGAATGCTGTGAAAGAACTGTAATTGCTTCTTCTTTTGAGGAGACGTCCTTCAGTAGACTGTTCTGAAGATATGAGACTACATAATCTTTTACTTCTAATTTAGTTGCTTGATCTGTAGTTGAGTCGCTGTTAGCAATCACATGTAGTCGTAATATACTTTCAGAAATTCCTATCTGTAAGGAAGCGGTATCCGTTACCGAAATTGGCTTCGTTCCCATAGCTGCGACTATAAATCCGGAAAGAATATATAAGCTGATACAAAATGCTAATGCAAGTGGAAGTAAAATCTTTAATAAAAATTTCTTTGGACAATCAGCCGAGGAAAACAAACTTTGATAATAATTGAGTATATTTTTCATGAATGTAACTCCTTTATGTAAATGGTATCTATAGTATTAGCCAATTTAGTAGGGGTATACAGTTTTGAAAAAATATACGTAAAAAAATCGGCTGTGAAAAAACTGCAATAGAGGTGAGCTAGCGAGTCGTGGAATCACATTAGAATTTGTCTGCCTTTCCCTTTCGGACGGACTTAG
>JAQXNU010000105.1 GCA_029098165.1 Clostridiales bacterium | reverse complement strand
GATAAGAAGCTGATATTACCAAATGTTGATGCGATGAGTGCCAGCCACCAGTCATGATATCTTGCATGATTTGGTACCTCCCATAAGTAAGGTTCAAAAGAACGGTTGATCATGATTGTACAACCAATACATTTATTCTCCATTAATAGGTGAGGCAGATCTGTTTTATGAACTTGCAAATGCTGGATTTTATAAAAGGATGGGTGAATTTCATTTAAATTTCTATCTGCAACCATTGCATCTGTAAATACTAATAATGGACGATCGACCCCATATCGTTTCTCCATTTGCTTCATTCTCTTTAGTGTCTTTACAATTTTATCTTGATTCCATGCATCATCCTGATCACAACACATGAAATACTTTGCTTCATGATTATGTTCCATAACCTTTCGAATTCCACAAAGGAAATTCTTTGTAACCCCAAGATTATGTTCATTCTGATAAATCGATAAATGGCGTGGATACTGTTGTCTTAAACTCTGTAAGATTTCAATCGTCTTATCTGTTGATCCATCATCAAATACATGAAGATACACTTCCACTCCGTGATTTTTAAGAACGGAAACTACTTGCTCCGAAACATATTTTTCTCCATTATAAGTTGCCATAATGACATCAACTCTGCACATACTACCTCCAGTAAGCCTTATTCATGCTTAGCCATTGACATAACTTTTGTGGTAAATACGTGTACCTTTTCCCTAGGAAATAGCCGGTATACTTAAAACCACATTCCATAATAAACTCAAACATTTCGATATATCTCTTCTGATCATACAAATAAGACAATGCCTGTTTTACTAACTTTGTCCCTTCCTTTTCAGAGGAAACTCGAGAAAAGATGTCTTGATATTCTCTTTGAGATACTCCAAGATCAAAATTACGGCGTAACTGTTCCATTAAAGTATAGCTATGAGAATGGAGCACCTTTGCATTCGAGGCATAGTAGATCGCATAATCTGCCTCTATAGCATTTGCTGCAAAAATGGAATCTTCATTAAATATCGTACGCTTTACAAAGCCGCCCAATTCTTCGTATATATCTTTACGATACGCTGCACAGACATCCGAACTAAAGAATGTTTTAATTCCAAGTCGTTCTAAGTCTGCCTTCGTTTTTTTACAGTCCTTATCAGGATAATTAAATAATCGGATATACTGCTCCATAATTGGAGCATTGATTTGTGCTTCCTGTCGTCCATAAACAACTGCTACACTAGGATCTTCAAATGGTTTTATGAGTTCATGAATCAATGCAAAATCTTTTGGAACGGCATCTTGTGTCATATAAATCATATAATCCGCATCGGATAGTGTACTACCATATGCTCTTGTCCCACCATGGTCGAATTCTTCTTTCGCTATTGAAACAATCTGAATATCTATCTTCTTAGAGCCTAAAACTTTAATCTTATGAAATAATTCTGTTACTCGTTTCTTTATCTCTGTAGTTGAAAATTCAGGAAATACCTCAGTATTCAATAATATAATCTTATTCGGCAACAGTGACTGCATCACTAGCTTTTCTAAGAGCATTTCCAATTTTCTATCCGGTCTATATACTGGTATTATCACATCTATCGTTTGTTCTTTCATTGCATTCCGGCCTTTCTATTCGGTTACTATTATAAGAAAACGCATCCTGTGCGAGCTTTTCCTGTCATGAATTATAACCAATCACAGCATAATTATATGACATCATAATAAGAAAGTAAAGATTATGACAGTGCAAAAAAGTATAAGGCCGCTATCGCAAATACTCTATAAGATACCATAGATCTTAATAAAGTATTTCGAAGTGGCCTTATGATAAATGAATCAATCGAGTGCTGAACAACCTAGGCAAATATAACGACTTTACCAGCAGGTACACCATTGACTACATAATATGCTGCGTTATCTTCTGGTTTTATGTACAATTCTAGCGTTTTGATCTCCTTCTCAGCGCCGCCTGATGCTACATACTGAACCTTTGCTTGTTCTAATAAGGCATCTGCATCAATCTCATTGCCGCTGTATTGGAATAAAACTTTTGCATTAATCTTTGAATTAGCCTTTTTCACTGTTTTTTTCGCAGTTGTTGCTTTCTTTGCTTCGTTTTTCTCTGATACTTTCTTTACTGTCTTTTTCGTTTCAGCCTTTTTAGCTTCCGTCTTTTTCGTTTCTTTCTTTTTGGTTTCTGTCTTTTTAGCTTCTATTTCTTTAGCTTCTGTTTCCTTATTAACGTCCTGAACTGTAGAATTATCAACTGTTACTTGTTTGGTTGTTGCTTTTTTCTCCTTCATAACAATATCTCCCTTCTGATCATTCATTCGTATATTGTGCTAAAACATCGCTGCTAAATATCTATAAATTACCATTTTATGATATACCAATTTTTTAATTTATTCAATATGTATACGAAATTTCCATTTTTTTAATACAATTACGAACATAATCGCAACATGATTGTGTATATTTACCACGTCAAGAATGATAATCAATAAATCTTGTAGAAAAGTTGTATCTTATTTACTCTATAGATCCCTTTAAAGTCATAAATGTATCAAAAATTAAACGACTAATCTTACTTCCAAATACAGTAGCAGGATGATTTGGATAATAGACAGGATCATGGAAGTCTTTATTCAACATAACGATTACATACTTTCCATAAGGGGTAGAAACAATACCTCCATCATTTCGACATGCATCCATGCTTCCACTCTTGCTTGCAACGTAAATCAACTCTTCTTCATACGTATCCTCATCAATAAGAGCCTGTGGGAATTTCGATGTGATCATGGAATTATAATGCTGCTTTTTCAAGATCTCTAACATCTCATTGGAGGCCCATTCATTGACATAAGTTCCATTAACGATTTTCTCATATAAATGGCCATAATCTTTTGGAGTGGTTGTTCCCAACTGTGAATACTGATCGAAGAAAAGCTTGTTATGTAACTTCGTATCCATAAATCCTTGCGCTTGAATAAAAGCGTTGATCGTATCAATTCCTAAATAATCAATCAGCATATTCGTTGCAATATTGTCACTTACAATGATCATCAACGTCGCTACATTCTTAACGGTCAGCGCAGTCCCCAATTCAAGACTTCTTAAAAGTCCGCTTCCGTCCACAAAGTTATCCTGTGTATAGGTTAACATATCATCTAACTTTTTATTGCCCTTCACTACCTCATCGTAGAGACAGCCTAGAATATAAGCTTTAATCGTACTTGCGGTCTCAAACTTTTCATCCACACCAATTTCGATTTTATGTCCTTTCAAGTCATTGATATAAATTCCCATAAAACCATCATAGCTAAGTAATTCTGCCTTAATTCGATCCATTAACGTAATTTCTTTCATTATGAAATCTCCTTTATACCGTTTCTTGTCTTTTACTTTAATACATCCCGATAAACACGTAATACATTCTTATGAAAGATTGCTTCAATCTCCTGATTTTTCAGCCCAGCGTCTTCTAGTGCCTGAGCAAGCATAGGTAAACAAGAGGCGTCTTTTAAGTCCTGTGGTGTATTGATCCCGTCAAAATCAGAGCCAAGGCCTAAACTTTCATACCCACCAACATTGATGATATGTTTTACATGAGCTACCATAATATCTAATTTACTATATAATGGTTGTCCCTTTGTTACCTCACGAAGAAACTCCCCTTCATAATTTAAGCCCATAACCCCGCCATGTTCACTAAGCGTACGAATCATATCATCCGTCATATTACGGACATGAGGGCAGATGCTTCGAGCATTGGAATGGCTTGCTACAAATGGCTGTTTCGAATATTTCACAACATCATAGAAACCTGCATCTGACATATGGGAAACATCGATAATCATACCGATTCGGTTCATCTCTTCTACCAGTTCCAAACCAAACTCCGTTAACCCATTCGTTGTATTTGACTGACCATAGGTCACCTTTACTCCTTCTGGCGTAAGACAGTTCGGATATCCAATCTCATTCTTGTAATTCCAGGTCAATGTCATCATTCGAACACCCAATCGATATAAGTTTCGTAAATTCACTAAGCTCCCCTGAATTGCTCCTCCTTCTTCCACCGTCAGCATAGCGGACATTACCCCATCTTCCTGATTCTTCTTAATGTCAGCATAATTCTTTACAAGCCGTATCTTATCGTTATTTTTCTGTACTTCACAGCATATCGTGTCCAATAGTTCAAGACAGTGTAGATACGGATTGTTGGTCTTATTCAGATTGATAAATAATGCAAAATTCTGTAATAAGTAATCCCCTTTTATCATCTTTTCCAGATCAATATGAAATTGATTGGATAGCAAGGAACCAGACTTTTGCTCTTTCTTTTCCTCAAATAGTTCTAGCACGGTATCGCAGTGCATATCAACAACTTTCATCTTTCTATCCTCCTAAAAGATACTTCCTACCGCAGATAAATTATTTAGCAAGTCTTCACGATAGTCATCATGCTCTTTATTTAAACTGTTGATCACGACTCCATCGCTTCCTTTACGTGCAGTAGAATGCACATAACGGTCATTCCCGATATACATTGCAACATGACCTGGGAAGAATAACAGATCTCCTGGTTTCTTTTCTTCCAACTTGATCTCGTGAACTGGAAATCCTTCTTTGATTTTTGCGTCTCGATAGATGTCCACACCATTTAGCATATATGCCATAGAAACTAGCCCAGAGCAGTCAATTCCAAGGCTAGTCTTACCACCCCAGCGGTATTGCGTTCCTAAATAGCTTAATGCTGAATTCACAACTTTTTGTCGGAACTCATCCTCGTTAAGTCCATATTTTTCATTAATAAACTGAGTAATTCGACTCTTATCTGCCAAACCTTTTTTGTAATCTATAAATTCGTCTACATACATCGAAGGCTTTAATTCTCCTAAAAAGGAGGATTTTATGTAACCGGACTGGCCATCTACCAACCCAACTTGAGTCCAGCCATCCTCTGCCGTATCATCCAAAAGGATAACCTGCGCTCCACGTGGCAGCGAAATCTTGATTGCACCCTGAACTCGATTCTCCGTCAACACATCTGCATAAGTATGAAGCACAACAGCACGTTTTGCCTGTTCCCACTGCTTGATTTTTTCCTCATCAAACAGTAGATCTGCTTCTGATATCAAGGCTTCATAACGATAATGGGTCCTAACTCGATACCAACCAGGCACCACTTTCTCTAAAACCTGAACTTTCATACCATAGATTACTTCATCTTCTAAAGCGGAAAGCATCTTTGCCTCACTCATTAATCCAGCAATACTGCTTTTTACCAATGCCTCTTTCATTTCATTTTCCTCTCTTTCTGAACAGATGACTGAAACATTTATAACGAATATGAGACTAAGCGCTAAAAAGCGTTCCCTTTTTAGACAGCTTAGTCTCTAACATTCTATACTTTAATCCTATGGAAGAGGATTCTCCTATATGCGTTCCAATTGACCATGTTCCAAATCTTTACGATATTCTTCGATTTCACTATCATTTGCTAAGATATAATGTTCTGGTTCAATCTCTACCCACTTTGGTGGAGATTCATGATAACGATGTAAAGTAGGATCATAAACGATTAACTTTTTCTTCTTCTCAGCAATTGGGTCGGGTAACGGTATCGCTGACAGCAATGCCTTGGTATATGGATGCAAAGGATTTGCGAACAGTTTTTCTGTTTCTGCAAGTTCTACAATCTTTCCTTTATGAATGACTGCAATTCGGTCCGCGATAAAACGCATTACCGAAAGATCATGCGCAACAAAGAGATAAGTTAAACCCCTCTTTTTTTGTAATTCAGATAAAAGATTTAAAACCTGAGCTCGAATGGAAACGTCTAACGCAGAGATTGGTTCATCTGCCACGATAAACTCTGGCTCCATAATGAGTGCTCGGGCGATTCCAATTCGCTGACGCTGACCACCGGAGAACTCATGTGGGAAACGATTTGCAAACTCCGGTAACAGACCTACATCGCTTAACGCTTTTGCTACTTTATCCTTTCGCTCTACTTCACTCATCTTCACCTTTTTATTGTATAATCCTTCGGAGATAATATAATCTACCTTTGCTCGCTCATTTAAGGAAGCCATTGGGTCCTGGAAGATCATCTGAATCTTATCAATTACTTGACGATCCAGTTCTTTGCTAATCTCACCGTTTATCTTTTGTCCGTGAAAAAGAATGGAACCATTGGAGGTTGGATGAATTCGAAGAATTGCACGACCAATTGTTGTCTTGCCCGAACCGGATTCTCCAACAAGTCCAAATGTCTCACCTTTATAAATATCAAAATTAACCTTATCAACAGCGGTAAATTTATTCTTACGTCCACCGAACGTTACCGATACATCTTTTAATTCAATCAGTTTTTCACCAAATACTTTTTTCTCTGCCATTAAGCTAACCCTCCCTGCTTGCGAAGTTTTTTGATATGCTCTGGAGGTTCTACCTTTGGTGCTCTTGGATCTAACAGCCAGGAACGAACTTTATGAGTCTCTGTCACTTCAAAGTACGGTGGTCGTTTCACGAAATCAATCTTTAATGCCTGTGGATTACGTGGTGCAAATGCGTCCCCGACTACTTCCTGGAATAAGTTTGGAGGGGTACCCTTAATCGAATATAAGTCTTCTCCCTTAGAACCAAGCTGTGGTAAAGAGGATAATAATGCCCAGGTATATGGATGTCTTGGATCATAGAATACTTCTTCACATGTTCCAAGTTCTACGATATCACCAGCATACATAACTGCAATTCGATCCGCTACATTAGCTACAACACCTAAATCATGCGTGATATAAATTGTTGTTAGATCAAATTTGGTCTTTAATTCTTTTAATAATCCTAAAATCTGAGCCTGAATCGTAACATCAAGTGCAGTCGTTGGTTCATCACAGATTAAGATTCTTGGACGACAGGCAACTGCAATTGCAATAACGACACGTTGTCTCATACCACCGGAAAACTCATGTGGATACTGTCGATAACGACGTGTTGGCTCCGTAATTCCAACATCATTTAGAATATCGATGGTCGCCTGATACAAAGCATCTCCCTTTAAGCCCTGATGCATCTCAATTGCCTCTGAAATCTGAGCACCGATGGTCTTTAATGGGTTCAGAGATGTCATTGGATCCTGCATAACCATTGCAATCTGCTTGCCTCGAATCTGAGTCCAGTCCTTCTCTTTCTTTAAGGTTGTCAAGTCTTTTCCATCATAGATGATCTGTCCTGACTCAATGTATCCATTGGCATCGAGTAAGCCCATAAAGGTCTTAGTAAATACGGATTTACCAGAACCAGACTCTCCTACGATTGCGATACTTTCTCCTTCAAATACATCGAGGGATATGCCTCGAATAGCGTGAAGTACTTTACCACGAAGGTTGAACTTCACATTTAAATCCCGAACCGATAAGATTGGTTGTTGACTCATAATAAAGTTCCTCCTTAAACGTGATTCTTTGGATCTGCTGCATCAGCAAATGCATTACCAATAATGTAGAACGAAATTGTAATAATCGATAAGACGATAGTTGGAAAAATCAACTGATAACGCAGACTCGCTGTCATCATCTTCGCACGACCTGAATTAATCAGATTACCCAAGCTTGGAATATTGATTGGCAATCCAAGACCAATATACGTAATAAATACTTCATTTCCGATTGCTGCTGGTATGGCAAGTGCCATACGAAGCATAATAACGGAAACTAAGTAAGGCAAGCAGTTTCTTAAGATGATTCGATAGGTTGGAGTACCTAAACATCTGGAAGCTAAGTTGTAATCACGATCTCGAATAATCACAATCTGATTACGGATAAAACGAGCCATCTGAATCCATCCAGTGATTGTCATCGCAAGGATCAAGGAACCTATACTTGGTTTTAAGATATAGGAAAATAGGATTAATACAATCGTAGTTGGAATGTTATCTAATACATTGTAAACTTCCGTTAAGATGAAATCTAGTTTACGAACATATCCCCAAAGAACACCGATCGTGATACCTACAATTGCTTCGATAATTGCGACTGCAAAGCCAATCAATAATGAAGTTCTAGTACCTGACCAGATACGACTCCACATATCCTGACCTATGTCATTGGTACCAAACCAGAATTCTGAATTTGGTGCCTGGTTACGAATCTGAATTCCAGTTACCGGGTCATCATAAATACGGTTTGGAGGCTTCTGTCCAGGTAAAAATGGCTGAATGATTGTAAATAGTAAAATACCAAGTACAACA
>JAQXNU010000104.1 GCA_029098165.1 Clostridiales bacterium | reverse complement strand
ACTTCCTACCATCGAGAGCTGGATCTTGAACATTCCATAGCTACAGTGACTTATCAGTGCAATAAAAGTAAGTTTACAAGAGAGTACTTTGCAAGTTATGTACATAAAGCCATCTTTATACGTTTGATGGCATCTAGTAACATCATGAATCTAGAGGTCTCCTTTGATTCTTCGATGCAATATGAGTGTGATGTAATCTGTCCTAAGTTAGTTTTTCGTGGACAGTGTCCGGAACATATGGATCCGTCTTATTTATGGATCAAAGGAGATCCAATGATTCAGGGAACTCGAGGAATGAAGTTTCAAGGTGAAATTGAAGTATTACAGTGCGATGGCATTCTTGAATCAAAGGAACAGAGACTAAAGATTTCTGCGGCAAGTGACGTAATCCTTATGATTTCAGCGGTTCGTGACCCCATATCCATATGTGATGACTATGAGAAGATGAGGGCAGAACATATAGCGGATTATACAAAACTCTATAACCGAGTGGAACTTTCTCTTGGAGAACAGCTGGACCTACCAACCGATGTACGATTACAGCGCTTAAAGGACGGTCATGAAGACAATGGACTATATGCTTTGTATTTTCAGTATGCAAGGTATTTATTGATTTCGTCCTCTCGAGAGGGAACACTCCCTGCAAATCTTCAGGGAATCTGGAGTTGGGAAATGCGGGCACCATGGAGTTCCAACTGGACTACGAATATCAATGTTCAGATGAATTACTGGATGGCGCAAAGCTGTAACTTGAGCGAATGCCTTCTTCCTTATTACGAGTTCGTAAAACGAATCTGTGAAAAGGGTAAGGAAACGGCAAAGATCAATTATCATTGTCGTGGAACGGTACATCATCATAATGCAGATTATTGGTTATGCACGAACCCTATGGGAATTGCCTATGATGGTGAAATCAGTCAGGGGAGTGCGGCTTGCTGTATGTGGCCAATGGGTGGTGTATGGCTGGCGGCTAGCGAGCTGTTTAAAAATTATGAATATAATCAGGATCTGACGTTCTTGAGAGAAACGGTTTATCCGGTATTGCGGGAGAATATTCTATTTTTATTGGATTGGATGTATCAGCAAGAGAATGGAACTTATGGAACATGTCCTTCTACATCACCAGAAAATCGCTTTTACGATGAAAATGGTGTGATTTGTAGCATTGGGAAAAATAGTGCAATGGATTTAGAACTGATCCGAGATATCTTTTATCAATATCAAAAGACTTGCGAGATTCTAGATATCAATGATGATGTATTGCAGCAGATGAATGAGAGACTGAACCAGTTGGCAGATTTTCAGATTGGTAGCAAAGGACAGTTACTGGAATGGAATGAAGAATTTGAGGAAGTGGAGAAAGGGCATCGACATATTTCTCATTTATATGGACTATTCCCTTCTGAATTATTCTCAAAAGATGAAAAAATGAAAGATGCGGTGAAAAAGTCGTTAGAGATACGCTTACAAAATGGCGGAGGTTATACGGGATGGAGTTGCGCATGGATCATTAATATGTTTGACGCCCTAGAAGATGGAGAACATGCATATGATTTCTTACATACGTTATTAACTCGTTCGACATATCCAAACCTTTGGGATGCTCATCCTCCATTTCAGATTGATGGGAATTTTGGTGGAGCTGCTGGAATTGTTAATATGCTCGTTCAGGATCGAGGGGGAGAGTTAAAGTTATTACCTGCTCTGCCAAAACAGTTTGCAAGTGGCCATGTCAAAGGGATTCGCATAAAAAATCGCAAGACGATTGATATGGAATGGGAAAATGGAAAATTAAAATCGTATCAGATATATGAAGGATAAAAGGAAAGAGAAGAACGAAGTTCAATATGAATAAAAGCATTTTCTTTTGTAAGAAAAACGTAACCATTGTAAGAAATTTATTGCGTAGATTATTATACGGATTGCACGTATAATATAAAAAATGGTATGGAAAATTGGTACATACAGAGGGGAGAGCATATGAAACGTAAACACATCTATTTTACGATTGGTTTAAGTGTACTATTTCTTAGTGGCTGTAAACCCAAAACAGTCTCTTCAAGTGAAAGAGTTACATATACACCAACGGTTGCCACAGAAGAAACTGTAACACCAACAGAAAGTGTTATACCAACAAAGGCTGAAACTTCATCACCTGAAGTCCAAGATACGAATTCGACGGAAGAGGTGGAGAATCTTAAAAAAGAAAATTCGGAGTCGTATTGGCTTCAGAACATCATTTCATTACCAAGTGAGGATTATCAATGGGATATGAAACAACTGATTCCATTGTTAAATGAAGGAAAGATTGTAGAAATATCAAATGGAATGGAATTTAAAACAGAGTATGGAGAACCATTAAAGATCAGTTTTGAGTTTCAGGAAGATCCAGAGTATGAAGATGAATTTATAAAGTATAGCCTAACGGTGAACGGCAGTACAATCTCGGATGAGACATTAGCACTAACGAATAAAGTTTATATGGCAAGTCTGGATCATGGTAGATCGTATCAGTTTATCATAGAAGAGTGCGGATATGATGCAGCATCGAGTCTTCATATCTTTCTTTACGATGATATTGGACTCAAACTAAATCGGATTGGTGTAATTCCAGGAGGACTTCTTGAATTAACGATATGTGAGGATGGTACATTTACCTCTAGCCAAATGGCAAGAAGTATTGAAACATGGTGGTACAATAAAAAATATATGGTATCAAATTATGGAATTTCTTCGGACTATGAAACGTTTACTCCACCAGTGATTGCTGCATTACAGCCAGAGATGTATCCAATCGGGACACCGGTAGTGACGAAGATGGATTTACCACTTTTGGCTTGTCGGACAGATAGCAAAGCTAGCATTACGGTTCCGGCAGGAACTAACTTAGTTTTATGTTCCAGCGATGACACGATGTGGCTTTATGTATCTACTCCTGTCAACACACCGGAAGAAGAAGCTTATGCAGGTTATGTTCGCCTTGGAGATTATAGTACTTTTATTATCAATGGAAAAAAAGTACTGTGTACGGATGTCTTTGAGGGCTTACATTTTGCAGGTTAAATTTTTGCCTAGACCCCAAGCTCACTCGAAAACTCGATATCATGCAACCTTTGATGCTAATAAGAAATGGACTATGCTTTTAAGAAACTGGGGCAAAGTCTATGGTGAGTTGTCAATCATGTATAATGACAGATTGCCAGCATAGGATAAAAATCGGGGCTGTCGCATTAGCGAATATTCGCTAAGTGATGGCCCTGTTTTATGACCGAAACCCACCAAAATCATTATGGTTTCGATGGCTACCTCTATTAAAGCAGTACTCTATCAGACCTCTTTTCAGCATGCCTCTTTCTTGTTTATTTTTAGTCAGCATAAGAACTTTCAGCCTGAATACTTCTGTTCATCCCAATTGATTACTGTTCCTGTAAAAAATCAAGATTTCTAAGAATTACAGGTAGAAACTATGTAGATATATGTCAAGTTCCAATTACTTTACGTGTAAAAATAGTAATATTTTAATATTTACCCGTAATTCTTTGAGTTCTGCTTAGTACATTGAAATAGATTAAGTCCAATTTATATGTAATTTTCTCTATTTTCTCAAATTTACCCGTAATCACTCGTATTCATTGAGACAGATTAAGTTCGATTAACGTGTAATTTTTCCGATGCTCTTAAATTTACCCGTAACTATGCATATCCACTAAAACTAATTAAATCGAATTTGCATGATTAAACTATATTTACTTTTCCACTTATATGAAGCAAAATCTAAATGGTTATTATACTGAAACATCAGTGTAATGGCCTTATGTAACTAACAACGTCCCTACAGTCTTGAAGTAATTCACTTCGAATTATCCGCATATAAGTAAAGTGCTATCACTCCAACATAATTAGGATCTGTGTACACTTTCGCATCAATTCCACCCAATTGAAATCTATATTTAAGATAGAACCGAACTGCTAAAACATTGTCATCTTGAGTTTCTAAAGAAACTCCCTTCAGTTTTTTTCTCTCGACCATTCAAATGCAGCATCTCCATTATTATAAAGAATAGCTTTATAGAATCCGGCTTCAGGTAATGGTTCATGTTCAAATTCGTAAGCAATTTTTGAACTAACTGTTGCAGTTTTGATTCCCTCAAGAACTAAATTAGCTAATTTATCGGACAATGGTCCCCTACCACAAAATTTCCACTCATCATGAGGTGTATTAATATCAATGTTGTTTTGCTGGCAAAATTTTTGCCACATTTCAAATCCTTTCATTCTTATCCTATTTCTACATAAATTACGATTTGTCTCATTTATTTTAAACAAGACTTGACATAATCAATATTATTTTGTACTCGTAAAAGTTTATTCTTTCATGTTTACATGAAAGGATCGTCGTTCGATTCTTCAAAATCATTCAGTATGTATAAACAATTTTTCTACAATATTATTGATAACAAAAGCATAAAAATATAGACACATCATTGTATAGTTTTTATAGATGACGTGTCTATATGATTGTAATAACTTTTATCTGTTATCTAAATTAGAATTTACCGTTATCAGCAGCTTCTTGAATAGCAACTGCTACAGCAACTGTAGCACCTACCATTGGGTTGTTACCCATACCGATTAAGCCCATCATTTCTACGTGAGCAGGAACGGAAGAGGAACCAGCGAACTGAGCATCGCTGTGCATACGACCCATAGTATCTGTCATACCATAAGAAGCAGGACCAGCAGCCATGTTATCTGGGTGAAGTGTTCTACCTGTACCACCACCGGATGCTACGGAGAAGTATTTCTTGCCCTGTTCAAGACATTCTTTCTTGTAAGTACCTGCAACTGGATGCTGGAATCTTGTAGGGTTAGTGGAGTTACCAGTGATGGAAACGTCAACACCTTCTCTGTGCATGATAGCAACACCTTCTGTTACGTCGTTAGCACCGTAGCAGTTTACAGCAGCACGAGGTCCGTTAGAGTAAGATTTACGGAAAACTTCTTTAACTTCACCTGTATAGTAATCCATCTGAGTTTCAACGAAAGTAAAGCCGTTGATACGGGAGATGATCTGAGCAGCATCTTTACCAAGACCGTTTAAGATAACACGTAATGGTTTTTTACGAACTTTGTTAGCGCTCATTGCGATACCGATTGCACCTTCAGCAGCTGCGAAAGATTCATGACCAGCTAAGAATGCGAAACATTCAGTAGTTTCTTCAAGTAACATCTTTCCTAAGTTACCATGTCCTAAACCAACTTTACGCTGATCAGCAACGGAACCTGGGATACAGAAAGCCTGAAGACCTTCACCAATAGCTGCAGCAGCATCAGCAGCTTTTTTGCAGCCTTTTTTGATTGCGATAGCAGCACCTACAGTGTAAGCCCAGCACGCATTTTCAAAACAGATTGGCTGGATACCTTTAACCATGTCATAAACATTAAGGCCGGCATCTTTTGTAATCTTTTCAGCTTCTTCGATAGAAGCGATACCATAGCTGTTTAATACAGCATTGATTTTGTCAATTCTTCTTTCATATGATTCAAATAAAGCCATTGTAATGTATCCTCCTTTATTATTCTACACGTGGGTCGATAATCTTAACTGCATCAGCTACACGTCCATACTGACCTTTAGCCTTTTCGTATGCTGTTGTAGGATCATCACCTTTTTTGATGAAGTCTGTCATCTTACCAAGACTTACGAACTGGTAACCAATGATTTGATCTTCTTCGTCAAGAGCGATACCTGTTACATAGCCTTCAGCCATTTCAAGGTAACGAGGACCTTTCTTTAATGTACCGTACATAGTACCAACCTGAGATCTTAAACCTTTACCTAAATCTTCAAGACCAGCACCGATTGGAAGACCACCTTCAGAGAAAGCACTCTGAGTTCTACCATAAGCGATCTGTAAGAATAATTCTCTCATAGCTGTGTTGATAGCATCACAAACTAAGTCTGTATTTAAAGCTTCAAGAACAGTTAAACCTGGTAAAATTTCAGATGCCATAGCTGCGGAATGAGTCATACCGGAACATCCGATCGTTTCTACTAATGCTTCTTGAATAATACCTTCTTTTACGTTAAGAGTTAACTTACATGCACCCTGCTGTGGAGCACACCAGCCAATACCGTGTGTTAAACCAGAAATATCGCTAACTTGTTTGCTTTGTACCCATTTCGCT
>JAQXNU010000103.1 GCA_029098165.1 Clostridiales bacterium | reverse complement strand
TCTTAATGTAGTGATCTACAAACCAGCGACAGCTGGATATGAAGCACATACACCTGTTATCCTTCAGGGGCATATGGATATGGTTTGTGTTCAAGAACCTGGACATAACCATGACTTTGAGAAAGAAGGCTTAGAATTACAGTTAGACGGTGAGTGGCTGACAGCAAACAAAACAACTCTTGGTGCAGATGACGGTATAGCAATTGCTTATTCTTTGGCATTGTTATCCGATGAAACAATTTCTCACCCAGCATTGGAAGTTGTAATTACTACTGATGAAGAGACCGGTAGGGATGGTGCGAAAGCACTCGACTGTTCCATCTTAAAAGGAAGAAATATGATCAATATCGATTCCGAAGAAGAAGGCAATGTATTAGTAAGCTGTGCAGGCGGTATGCGCTTTTCGTCAGAACTTCCTTTGACTCCAATGGAGGCAGAAGGTACGGTTCTTCATGTAGTTGCCGATGGATTAAAAGGTGGTCATTCTGGACAGGAAATCGATAAAAACCGTACTAATGCGATCTTGTTGTTAGCACGTGCGTTAAATCAATTAAAGGAATCCTATGATTTCTTATTAATTCAGATGGCAGGCGGAGATAAAGATAATGCAATTCCAAGTTTTGCAGAGTGTGAAATCCTTGTAAAAGATGAAGATGCAGAAAAAGTATTAAAAGCATTGGAAGACATGAATCAAGTTTATCATAAGGAACTTATGGCAGCAGAACCTAATGTGAAGTTAACTGCTAATAGTGATGGTCATAAGGCAATCACTGCAATTCATCCAACACAGGCTTCTAAGATCTTATTTGCATTAATGACAACACCTAATGGTATTCAGACAATGAGCAGCACAATTCCAGGTTTAGTGGAAAGCTCCTTAAATCTTGGTATCTTTGATGCAACAGGGGATACTGCAGTGTTCCATTATTCCTTACGTAGCAGTGTGAGCAGCTATAAATACTTTATGCGTGATAAGTTAACAATGCTGTTTGAATTCTTACAGGCGGATACCGAAGGGTATTCTGAGTATCCAGCTTGGGAGTATAAAGCAGAATCTGAATTTAGAGATACTTTTGTGAAAGTATTTGAACAAGAATATGGTCACAAACCAGAATTAACTGCGATTCATGCAGGATTGGAATGTGGATTGATCAGTGAAAAGATCCCTGATATTGATATCGTATCCATCGGACCAGATATGCAAGATATCCATTCTCCTAAAGAACGTTTAAACATTCCATCTGCAATTCGTGTTTATAAATTCTTGGAAAAATTGTTAGAAGTTTTAAAGTAAAAAATATCATTAGTAACCAAGTAAAAATAATCCGGAGTTAACTCTGGATTATTTTTTTAACAATTCTCTGGTAGCGTGTTCACAAAATATTTATTTTTTACATACAAAACACCACTTTACATTTAGGAAAAAATGTCGTATTATGTGTTAGCTGAACAAATTTATAGACAATATAATTGGTGAAAAATAAATAATAAGCTTTTTTATAATAGCAAAATGGAATATAATAAGAAAAATGTCATATCTGGTACGTTATTTTGACAAGATCGTCTGCTTATTTTTTACGAGTAGGCATCGTATACTGGAATCTAAGGAAGGATGAGTGCAACAAAATGAGCGAGGATAAGGATAAGAAAAAAGCTTCGTCAGAGGATTTGTATCATAGTATAAAAATCCCTGATACGTTTGAAACAGAGGATGATTTTTTTAATGACATTAGTGAATCACTTAAAATGCAAGTAAATGAGCAACTTGGTGATTCCTTAGATAATACAAATGATAAAGATGGAGGTACTTCTGTGGACAAGGAACCGTCAAAGAAGAAGATGAAGCACAAAGGAATTAAAATAACAGGTGGCGTGATTTTAGGATTACTGATCGTCATTGGACTTTTAGTAGGAACCCGTTCCGGTCGTAAACTCTTGATCAACTGGGGCGCAAATATTGTAGCCGATCGCATAGATCAAGAAGGAACGGAAGAAAATAAGGATAATCTCTTATTTACAAAACCTTCGATTGAAGTGCATCCTGGCGAAAACTACAATCCAGAATTTAGAAAAGAAGAGTATGTAGCAAATTTCTTACTCTTTGGTCTTGAAGAAATAGGAGGCGGTGGTCGTTCTGACTCCATGATGATTGCATCGGTTAACTTAAAAGACAAAACAATTAAGTTGACTTCTCTTATGCGTGACTGTTATGTTGATATTCCAGGTCATGGAAAAAATAAATTAAATGCAGCTTATGCGCTTGGCGGAGCTGAGTGTTTAGTGGATACAGTTCAACAAAACTTTAAGATTTATATCGATGGTTATGCATCGGTTAACTTTGAATCTTTTGAAAAAATCATTGATCGACTTGGTGGTGTAGATATTGAGTTAGGAGCAACAGAAGCTGCATATCTAAACAAAACGAATTATATTTCTAATCCAAGCTATCGTAATGTCAAAGCAGGATGGAATACGTTGAATGGTAACCAGGCACTTGGTTATTCTCGAGTTCGTAAAGTAGCTACACTTGGTGGCGTAAATAATGACCAAGGACGTACTCTTCGTCAACGTCGTGTTTTAAATGCAATCTTTGAGAAGTATAAATCAAAGAACTTTATCGAATTAGCAAGTATCATGTATGATGTCCTTCCGATGATCAAAACAAACTTGACATCTACACAGATTTCTGATGTACTAGAACAAATCTTAGAAAACGGTATTACTACAATTGATAACTATCGTATTCCAGCAGAAAACTGTTATACAGATGGAAGAAATAATCACGGTTTTGTATTACTTTTAGATTTCGAAGCAAATGTTAAGAAATTGTATGAGTACATCTTTTTAGATGAGGAAGAGCCTACAGTAACGCCTTCCAATACCGTTGAAGGTCCTGCAAATACTTCAAATTAAGATAGTAGAGAAAATAGCTATCCTATCTTATAACGAGATAACGTGAAAAAAACGGCAAAAACAAATGAGCGTGAGGGGTGAGAAAAACATGTTCAAATTTGGCTAAGTCCGGCCGCAAGGGAAAGGCAGCCAAATTTGAACATGATTTTCTCACCCCTCTCCTCATTGTTTTTTTGCCGTTTTTTTCACCCCTTTTTTTAGCTAGTACAATGGGGGATATTATGATATAATGGAAGTGTCATAAGTAAATTTTATGAACGGAGGAAGGAATGAGCAAAGGCAACAATAATGAATGGGATTTTGATCCATCCAGTGAGGGTGAATTCGTTAGAAACATAGAAAAGGCTCTGCAGAATGAGGAGAAACAAGCAAAGATCAGCATTGATTATAATGGAGGGATTCAGATTATCGATGATGATACGAATGAAAATACAGATGCGAAAACGAATGAAATCGTAGATCGTATGCCAATGCAGCATCAAACAGATACTGAAGGACAACAGGCGGATGCAACAAATACTGATGATTTCGCCTTGCTTGAAGAAGCAGTACATAGAGTAGCCGAGATAAAGATAGAAGAAGATTTAGATAAGATTCAAGAAAATGAAGATAGTGACGTTACCATTGTTGATGATATTACAAGATCGTTGGCAAAACAAACTGATCATAAGATTAAAGAAGAGTCTTCAGTTAAAGAAGAGAGTGTAAAAAACTATGAGAAAAAGAACGAAACGAAAAGGGTGGCTCTTTGGAAGCGGATTGTGATACCAGTGATCTGTGTGTTCCTAACCTTACTATTAGTCTTTCTTTTTATTCGTTTTACTAAACTAGGACAGGATCTTGCGATTAAGACGGGTGCCTGGTTTGCGGCCAGTCGAATTCATTATGAAGATGGAAGCGAACAGGAAGAGCAGATTGTTGAAGATGAAGTAGAACTTGAACATGAGGAAATCAAACTGCAAGTAGTTAAGCCAGAGGATGTAGAACTTCATGAAGATGAAGGGATTGCCAGACATGAGGATTACGCAACGAATATCTTATTGTTAGGAGAAGAAACGATTGATTCGGGGACAGCCAGAGGACGAACCGACGTTATTCTAATCTTGACGTTAAATACGAAAGATAAGTCCATTAAGTTGACTTCACTGATGAGGGATATGTATATTCAGATTCCTGGTCATTTAGATAATAAACTAAATTCTGCGTATGCTACGGGCGGGATCCAATTGCTATATGATACAATTGAATTGAATTTTAATATAAAGCTAGATGGGTATGCTTTAGTAGGGTTTAATTCATTTGAAGATATAATTGATAAGTTAGGTGGAGTGGATATCTTCTTAACAAAGGAAGAAGCTGACTGGCTGAATAAAACAAATTATATTTCTAATCCTATGTACCGTAATGTAACAGAAGGGATGAATCATATGAATGGAAATCAAGCACTGGGATATTGTCGAATTCCAAGTGTTGGCACGGCAGAACGTGAATATGATGATTTTGGGCGCACTTCAAGACATCGAATCGTATTAGATGCGATTCTTCATAAATACCAGTCATTAGGATTTTGGGATCTTGCGACATTGACGAATTCCTGTCTGCCAATGATCACAACAGATCTGGATGCAGGTGAGATCGAACAGTGTTTAAAGAGAGCTGTAGATATTGGATTGGACAGATTTGAACAGAATCGAATACCTGCGAATGATACATTTGAATACGTAAACATCCGTAAGATGAATGTTATTGTTCCAGATCTGACCAAGAATGTAGAAATTCTTCAGAAATTCATATTTGGAGACGAAGGAGTAGGAAGAAAGAGCAATTAAGGGAGGCAAAACTATGGAGATACAACTATGGAGGGAGATACTAGAACCATATGCTTTGGCTGTAGATGAAATGTCTGTTAAATTTAACCATATTATCGAATCTTATCGAAAAGCTGGTATGTATTCACCAATTGAGCAGGTAACGGGGCGAGTAAAGACAATTTCCAGTATCCTAGAGAAAGCGCAAAAAAAGAATATTCCATTGGAAAGTATGGAAAAATCCATTGAAGATATTGCGGGTATTCGTATTATCTGTCAGTTTATAGATGATATTTATAAGGTAGTTGATTTAATCCGTAACCGAACGGATATGCAGATTATTAGTGAAAAAGATTATATTACGCATAAGAAAAGCAGCGGTTATCGTAGTTATCACCTGATCGTTACGTACACGGTGGAAACACTTTACGGACCGAAGACAATCCATGCGGAGATTCAGATTCGTACACTTGCTATGAATTTCTGGGCAACGATTGAACACTCCTTACAATATAAGTACAAACAGAACATGCCAGATGTATTAAGAAAGAGACTTCATAACGCGGCTGATGCAATTGTCGTATTAGATGATGAGATGTCTTCGGTACGAGGAGAAATCATGGATGCGCAGAACTCCTTTAATATCAGGGCGAACATTGTAGCAGATATTCTTACTAATATTCAGAACTTGTATAAAGTTGCGAATAAGCGAGAAGTGGTAAAAATTCAAGATGAATTCTTTCGGATCTATGAAAGCGAAGATTTAAAACAGTTGGAACGATTTAATAAAGAATTAGATATCATTAGTGAGGGATACCGAGCACAAAGTCTTCGCTAAAGTATCCCATAAAATAACAAGCAAATTATAGTGAAAGTTTTTGTAGTTTTATGATAGAATACTAGTAATTAAGGTTGTTTTGTATCTATGCAATAAAATACGAAGCGAGAATCTGTTAAATTGATAAAAAGTGAAAGAAAGGTTACACGTTTCATAAAATGGAATGTTAGGGCACGAAGTAAATGAGAATTAAGTTACCGATTGAATTTAGTACGAAGATGGAGCAGCTGCTCGGTGACGAGTACCAGGAATACGAAAGATGTTTTGAGGACAAGCATCGAGGGGGACTTCGTGTAAATTCCCTTAAGTTATCGCCAGAAGAATTTGAAAAGATGAGTCCATACGAGATTCGAAGAGTTCCGTTTATACCGAATGGTTATTTCTATAATGAATCCGATCAACCGGCCCGTCATCCATATTATTTTGGCGGATTATATTATATCCAAGAACCAAGTGCGATGACACCGGCAAGTTTATTGCCAGTTTGTCCTGGTGACAAGGTATTGGATTTATGTGCAGCTCCGGGTGGAAAGAGTACGGAGCTTGCTGCACGTTTAGCAGGCAAAGGTTTATTAGTAGCGAATGATATTAGTAATTCCAGAGCGAAAGCATTATTGAAAAATATTGAGTTGTTTGGCGTTCGTAATGCAGTTGTTGTAAGTGAACCACCAGCAAAGCTTGCAGACAGTTTTGCTGGATATTTTGATAAAATATTAGTTGATGCACCATGTTCCGGGGAAGGAATGTTTCGAAAGAGTCCAGCAATCATTAAGAACTGGGAACAATATGGTGTGGATTATTATAATAAGCTTCAAAAAGAGATTCTTCCATTTGCAGTTCAGATGCTAAAGCCAGGTGGATACCTTCTTTATTCTACTTGTACGTTCTCTCCAGAAGAGAATGAGGGAACAATCACATTTATCACAGAGATGTTCCCAGAATTAGAGGTCGTACCTGCGATTATGGATTCTGTGACAAAGGAAGTATTTGAAGTGTTGGATGAGGAAGATAAGGAACGTCTGACTAAGATGCAAGCAAGAGATAATGTTTCTTATGAAGGTTTTGCATTTGGACACCCAGAATGGGCGAATGGTCAAGAATTCTTAAAGCAGTGTATCCGTCTATGGCCTCATAAGCTGGAAGGAGAGGGACACTTTGTCACGTTGCTAAAAAAACGTGGAGAAGTCACAAGAACAACGCCAAGCTACGTGGTACCAGCAAAAGAGCAGAAATTGATCACAGAGGAAGCAAGACAATTCTTAGACTCCTTACATTTTGATATTGATTACAGCCGTATTACCGTTCGAGATGAACGTTTATTCTTATTACCAGAAGGAATTGCAGATTTAAAAGGACTTCGTGTATTACGTTCTGGTCTGTTACTCGGAGAGATGAAGAAAAATCGTTTCGAACCAAGTCAGGCATTGGCTAGTTCGTTAAAAACCTTCGATTATGACAATGTTTATAATTTGAACGTTGAGGATGAAGATGTGATCCGCTATCTAAAATGTGAATCCATCGATATTAAAGATGAATCTGTGAAAGATGGATGGGTATTAGTATGCGTCGAAGGCTTCCCTCTTGGTTGGGGCAAGTTAAACAAAGGCTCCTTTAAGAATAAATATTTACCTGGATGGAGATGGATGTAAAGTAATTCGACCGAAACAATGCATAGAGTGTTTCGGTCATTCATATGCAAATAAAATAGGAATGGGAAAGAAGATATGGGTGAAGTAAAACAAACGCTTCGTTTGGATAAATATTTAGCAGATTTAAAAGTGGGAACAAGAACGGAAGTCAAAGAGATGATCCGTAAAAGTAGAGTGACTGTAGATGGCGAGATTACGAAGCGTCCGGAACAAAAGGTGCATGTAGGTACAAGTGAAGTGTGTGTGGATGGGGAAAAAGTAACCTATGCCACATTTGAATATTATATGTTGAATAAACCTGCAGGTGTGGTATCTGCGACAAGTGATCGATTTACAACAACGGTTGTCGATCTGATAGAGACGGCAGCACGTAAAGATTTATTTCCAGTAGGTCGTCTGGATAAAGATACCGAGGGATTATTACTGATCACAAATGATGGAGAGTTAACACATCGTCTTTTATCTCCTAAGAAACATGTCGACAAAGTATATTTTGCGAAGGTTTCTGGAAGAGTGACCCAAGAAGATGTGAAGCTATTTGCTGAAGGACTAGTAGTAGACGAAACTCTGACAGCAATGCCTGCAAAACTTGAAATATTAAAAACAGGGGATATTTCCGAAGTAAATATCACAATCCGTGAAGGTAAATTCCATCAGATCAAGCGTATGTTTGAAGCAGTGGATAAGGAAGTAATTTATCTGAAACGATTGTCCATGGGAAACTTAAAATTAGATGAAAGTCTTGCATTAGGAGAATATCGTAGTCTTACAGAGGAAGAAATCAAAAGTTTAGGATGAGAGGATTACAAGTTATGTTAGAAGGAATCAAGGCTGTTATTTTCGATCTGGATGGAACATTAATTGATTCTATGTGGATGTGGAAAGCAATTGATATTGAATATTTAGGACGATATGGGTATGAATGCCCGGAAACTCTTCAGCGTGAGATTGAAGGGATGAGTTTTACAGAAACGGCGAATTTCTTTAAAGAGAGATTTCACTTGCCAGATCCAATCCAGAAGATCAAAGATGATTGGAATGCGATGGCATTTGATAAATATAAGAATGAAGTAACGATGAAACCCGGGATGCTAGAACTCTTAAAAGAGTTAAGGAAAAAAGGAATTAAAACAGGAATTGCAACAAGCAATTCGAAAGAATTAGTAAACACGGTAATTGAGAGCTTACAGATCGGGGAGTATTTCGATGAGATTCATACATCCTGTGAAGTGGCGAAAGGAAAACCTGCTCCGGACATTTATTTATTAGTGGCAAAATGTCTTGGGGTAGAGCCGAAGGACTGTCTGGTATTTGAGGATGTTCCACTTGGCATTATGGCTGGAAAGAATGCTGGTATGAAAGTCTGTGCAGTAGCAGATGATTATTCCAAAGCGATGGCAGAAGAAAAAAGAGAATTAGCGGATTACTGGAGGGACTAAGATGAAAGTTTCAAAAGGTGAACATGGTTATATCAAGAATAGAAAAAAAGCACAGCTGTTAAAATCCATACTCATGTTTGGGATTGCAGCGGCTATTTACGTGATTGGCTTGGCATTGAATAAATGGCAGAATAATAATATCTTTACTGTGATTGCAGCTCTATCCGTATTGCCAGCAGCAAAGATGTTAGTTAGTTTTATTGTATTAGCTCCATATCATACGGTGGAAGATGCAAAATATCAGAAATTAATCGCGGCTACCAAAGAAGAGGATATTGTATATAGCGACGTTGTGTTCACCTCAGAACAAAAGGTTATGAACCTTGCAATCTTAGTCATCGTTGGGGATAAAGCGATCGGCTTAACCGGAAGAAAAAAAGAGAATAGGGATTATATTGAGTCCTATCTGAATAACGGCTTTAATGTCCGTTGTTTTGGTTTAAAAGCAAAAATATTTGAAGATGAAGAAAGCTTTCTTCATTTGATGAAAAAAGTAGAACGCCGTGAGGTTTCTAAAGAATCACGTGTGGAATGGGAAGCATATTTGAAATCATTAATGGTTTAGAGAAAATGAGGTCATTTTGTGAGAGAGATTAAGATAGTAAAAAATGAAGCTGGACAGCGACTGGACAAATGGCTTGCAAAATATATGAGCAAGGCACCAAAAAGCTTCTTTTATAAGATGTTACGTAAGAAAAACATTACATTAAATGAAAAAAAGGCAGAAGGATCAGAAAAACTTGTGGAAGGGGATATTGTTCGTCTGTGGTTGGCGGAGGATACCATCCAGGGTTTTCGTGAAGAGGTTGAGGTTGTTCAAATAAACTCAAATTTAAAAGTTTTATATGAGGATTCGAACATTCTCTTAATTGATAAGCCGGTAGGTGTATTATCTCAGAGAGCGGAAAAGAAGGATATCTCTTTAGTGGAGATGATCATATCGTATCTGTTGGATTCCAAAGCGTTGAGTAAAGAGGATTTAATGACATTTAAGCCATCCATCTGCAACCGTCTGGATCGAAATACAAGCGGAATCGTTGTGGCAGGGAAAAGTCTCTCAGGTTTACAGCAGATGGCAGAGCTGTTTAAAGACCGAACTCTTCATAAGTATTACCGCTGTATCGTAAAAGGGGAAATGAAGCAAGGAGAAAAGATTTCTGGATATCTGGTAAAGAATGAAAAGACCAATAAGGTAACAGTTAGCGCTACGAAGCAGAAAGATTTGCTGGGAACAGGGAAAGATTCTTCAGGCGACGAAGCTAGTTCTTACATCGAAACACAATATAAACCGATAAAATGTTCCAATGGATATACCTTGTTGGAGGTATTGCTGATCACAGGTAAAACACATCAGATCCGTGCTCATCTTGCAAGCATTGGACATCCGCTGGTAGGAGATTTTAAGTATGGGGATGCAACAGTGAACCGTATGGTAAAATCAAATTTTGGAATCGATTATCAGCTGTTACATGCATACCGTCTAGAATTTCCAAAGTTGTCTGGCGCATGCAGCAATTTAAGTGATCAAGTATTTATCTGTGAACCACCGAAAAAATTTAAAGATGTGGAGAAACAGTTGTTTTAGCTAACAAAGGGGGAGAAACATATGCCATCTTGGAATTCGAGAGGGTTGCGAGGGTCTGCGTTAGAAGAGATGATCAATCTAACACTTGAAAAATATCGAGATAATCGGTTGGCATTGATTCAAAAGATACCAACGCCGATTACACCGATTCAGATTGATAAAGTAAAACGACATATTACATTAGCATATTTTGAGCAGAAGAGTACCGTCGATTATATCGGAGTGGTACAGGGAGTGCCAGTATGTTTTGATGCCAAGGAATGTGCAGTAGATACCTTTGCCCTTGCTAATATTCATGAACATCAGGTAGAGTTCATGAAAGATTTTGAAGGGCAGGGAGGTATCTCTTTCTTTTTGATCTATTATTCCAAACGAGATGAGTACTATTATCTTCGATTAGAAGAGTTATTAAAGTTTTGGAATCGGGCAAAAGAAGGCGGTCGAAAAAGTTTCCGTTTCGAAGAACTTTCGGCGGACTACTTTATAAAGTCAAAGGGCGGTGTTTTTGTACCATTCTTAGAATTACTACAAAAAGACCTAAATCTTAGGGATGAGTAAAGCGTAGAGATTGCACTAGCTTGCAAAATTTGTATTTGTAAACTTTAATAGACGTACTTTGGCATGATCGAGTCCACCATTGGTTTCAAATACATT
>JAQXNU010000102.1 GCA_029098165.1 Clostridiales bacterium | reverse complement strand
CCTCTTCTAGAGCTTGATATGTGGCTTGTGTCATACTAATCATCCTCCCCAGTATTTGATTTTTGATTTAGTAATTATTTTTGAATTTCAAGTTGCTCTTTCATCAAATCATAAGTTCTCTTTTTATAACTTTCGTATCGTGAAAGTTTTCTTAAAATAAAGGATATCAGGGATCCAACGCATAATACAACAACACCATAAACAGGATTGTTGAACATGCTGCTAAGACCTATAGAACCGAAGGTAACTAAGATTATTATAGATAATAATTCTAAAACATTTCTCACAGCATATAACCTCCTAATTAATTATAGGAAGATTATACCATGAATTGTAATTCGACACTATACCTAATTTGCGACGTCGCAAATTGTTGTAAATAGATTGAAATATGTGTAGTCAATATGTTGTCAAGGAAAATAAAATGCAGTATAATAGCTATGTATAGCGCATAATATCATGATTCAGGTTCATGTCCAGGTTTCTGGGTTCGGGTTCAAGTCCCGTCAACTGCACTAAAATAGGAAGTTCGTATATGAAATGTATACGGACTTTTTTCGCATATTAAGTAAATGAATCAAATAGTCGATATAATAGGGAGAGACATTTGAGCATGAGATATTTGTAGGGGATAGGAGGATATAAAGATGAAGTTAAGAAAAAAATACATAAAGAAATCAGTAGTACTTTTAGTGGCTGCTGCACTCGTTTGTGCTCCTATCGATGTAATGCTGATGTCATCGGATATCGTTTATGCAGAGGAAGCAAAAGTAAAATCCATATCTGCGTCCTACTCCGGAGGTAACGTTTTAGTAGGAGAGGAAATTGATCGAACAAAGTTAACCGTTACCGTGACTTATGAGAATGGCACAAGTGAGGAAATTAAGGATTATACGCTTACTTCAACCAAGGTAGCAGAAGAAGGACTTAACCTGATGATGGTCATCTATCAAGGAAAAACAGCAAATTTCTATGTATATGGTAAGAAAATCACTTCCATGGCTGTAAACTATTCTGGAATGCCATTAAGTGTTGGAAATAGCGTTAGTAAAAAGGACATTAAAGTATTTGCTTCTTTCACGGATGGTTCCAGTGGTGAGGTAAAAGATTTTAAGATTTTGGATGGAGAAATCAAGTCTGTCGGTGAAAATGTAATCCATATTAGCTGCAATGGCCAAGTTCTAAAGCAATCGGTATATGGGATTGCACCGAAAACAGTAGCTGCATTATTTGCTACTTATAATGGAAATAAGGTAACTGTGGGCAGCTCGATAAACCCAGATGATTTAATTGTTACTGCTACGTATAAGGATGGTTCTTCGGAAGTAATCAATAATTATGTACTAGTACCAGCTGTCATCGGTACAACAGGTACACAGAATGTTACTGCTAATTATCAAGGGCATACCGTATCATTTAATGTAGAGGGAATTGCAAAAGAGATTAAAGAAATAAGTGCGAAGTACGTAGGAGGTCCAATTGGTGTTGGATATTCCGTACATCCAAATGCCGTTGAGGTAACAGCAACCTACAATGATGGCTCGAAAGGGAAAATTACGGAGTTTAACTTGCTAGGTGGAAGTATTACCTATGTCGGATACCATATAGTCACAGTAGAAGCAGCAGGTTGCAAAGCGGAATTTATCGTTCAGGGTGTGGAACAACAGAAGATTGACTTTACAAATTCTTGTGAATTTAAGATTACGAATGGAAAGAATACAGGAAAGGTTACAATTTCCTTACCAGGACATATAGATAAAACTCATATCAAAGGGAAAGAGGTTGCATCTGCAGCCGTTAGTAAAATTGTATCTAGAGCCATTAAGAAAAGTAATTATATCGCATTTGAAATAGAGGCAGTGAATGAGGCAGTTGAGGAAGAATTCCCAATGGTGATGAAGATAGAGATACCAAAAGAGTATAAACTAGCAGATACGGTTTTATTCTATACACCAAATCGCAAAAGTGTTATCGGACAGCTTAATACAGATCCGTTAACACCAAATATTATCGTGGCAACTATCTATAATCCAGGTACTTATATTTTGTCCTATAAACCAGAAACGAAGTAAAAAGAATTAAATGTACGAAAAATTCAAAAAACTTTAAATTAGGGCTTGCAATTATGTTTGTTTCATGTTATATTAATAACTGCCTATCAGAGTAATAGGCAGAATAAGCAGTCGTGGCGGAATTGGCAGACGCGCAAGACTAAGGATCTTGTGGCCACTGAGGCTGTACGGGTTCAAGTCCCGTCGACTGCAGGATGAATAATTAGGATTGAGACTTCGGTTTCAATCCTTTTTTTTAATAGGAAAGTTCTCCTACGGAGAACGGATGCTTAAAGAAAGCCCACACAAAGGTGGGCACAAAAAATAGACGAAGGGATTAGAAAATATAAAAACCTTCTGCACCAAATTCGTCATCCAGGTCATCATCCTCGTGAAGGAAATAATCCATATCAAGCAAGTCATCATCGCTCATATGTTTGATATCGTCCCTGGTCATTCCTTCAGGTGGATTTTGCATATACATTTTTCTTAGTTCCTCTGTAGATTGTTTGTCCATGTTTATTACCTCCAACCGAATTAATCATATCACAGATAGCTTAATTCGTACAAAGTTTATTCGGAGGTCGTTTTCTAAGATATTTCTCTTTGGCCTTTTGATAGAGTTCTTCCAGAGGAACACGGTGATGATTATAATAGATTTCTACTAGAACCATTGTATTTTTACAGCAGGGACACTGTAGTGGATCATATCCAAATGAAGCAGAGATAGAATTTCGCCAACGTCTCTGTGAAAGCAAAAAGGTATGATGCTGTTTACTTATTGCACGATGGAGACTTTTATCTAGTTTTCGATTTCGGGCATATAGTCCGTAATAACGAATCATCTTAAAATGCTTTTCAGGAATATGCTGAATTAAACGTTGGATAAATTCAATGGCAGGTATTGTTTCAACCACATATTTATCATCTTCATGTCGATTATAATGAAATGTTACATTTTCACCATTATATTGATCGATACGAGAAGTGGCAATGACAGGTCGTCCTAAGTAACGACCGATATATTTCATGACTTCGTTAGGATTACATTTACGAGGTTTGGCATAAACATAAAATCCATTTTTATGGTTTTTATAGATAGAAGATTTTACTTTTTTGAAAGAGTCTCCAAGTTTTGCTTGTAATTCATTTAAAAGAGCAGTTTGAAAGGAATCTCGTAAAAGTGTGTAATTGAAATGATTTTTGGAACGCCAAAATCCATCATCACTAAAACCTCCTTCAGAAATGAGACAATGAATATGAGGATTCCATTTCAGATCTCTGCCAAAAGTATGTAGGACACAGATTACACCAGGAGTAAAGTTTTTTGCTTTGTTATCTTTATGAAACATGCGAAGGACTACGCTACGAACAGAAGAAAACAATAAGTTTAATAAAGAACGATCTTTCAAGAAAAAAGAACGAAGTTCTTCAGCAATGGTAAAGACACAATGTCGGTGTTGTACATTAATGACTTTAGAAGCCATAGAAGTGGTACGATCAATGGAATATTTATTGCCACAAGAAGGACAAAAACGGCTATGGCATCGAAAAGGGGTAAACTTCCACTCGTTACATTTTGTACAGCAATACATGGCACCACCAAAAGAGGGATCACCACAATGTATCATTTTATCTACGTTTTCAATTATAGATTTGCGTGGACGTAAAAGATAAATCATTTCTTCATAATGTTCAATAAGAATCTTTTGTAATATATTCATGAGACTATTATGAAGGAAAAGAAGAAAAAAGAAAAGCCCTTTCCCCTCATGATTGAGGGGTCAGGGGAGCTGAAGTGTCGCAGACACTTTTTTACTGCATCCGCTTTGAGAGATTCATCTTTGGATATATCGGATAGATATCCATCTCATTCATATAGTGACGAGTTTTTCGACGACCAACATGATACCCTCGAAGTTTCAACTGTGCAGACATCTGTCTCGCTCCCCAGGTGGGGTTGTCCGTATGAAGATGATCAATAATCTCTTTACAAGCCAGTTCTTGCTCTGATATGGGAGTTCCCTTGTAATAAATACTGGTACGGTTAATATCAAGGAGCTTTGCACCTACAGAAGCAGGTATTTCTTTAGTCGTCAAAAGGTTTTGGACTAAACTTACTCTCGTAGTCAGGTCCACAAATTTCTTCAGATTTTTTTTGAGCCAGTCAACCTGCATGGTTAACTGACCAACCTTTTTGGCATACTCTGCTTTCTCCTTACGTTCTTCAGCAAGCTTTTCTTTGAGGTTGTCCTCACGCTTGTCATCAAACACAACGGAAGCATTACCTAGAAATTCTTTCTTCCAATTACGAAGAAGGTTTGGTTGGATATCATTTTCGGTTGCTAGGGTGTTGAGATCCTTTTCACCCTTAAGCAATTCAATTACAAGATCTGATTTAAATTTGGCACTAAAGTTTCTTCTTTGTCTGGACATGTTGATGAATCCTTTTTTTCATACTGATTTTAGTATATCAGATTCATTACGAAATGTCCGAAAATATGTCTTAATTTATGAGACCATTATAGTATACAATGGATCTAGCTTCTAATTATGGAAAAGCAAATAAAAAACTTCAACAAAAAGGACTTTCTATAAGAGGTCTTGAAAGAAATATGAACATAGGAATAACGTGGCATGAAGACTTAAATTTGAAATCTATGCGATTGATACCTAGTGAAATTCATGGTAATATAAATCATGTGGGTGCAGTTGCTAATTACAAGTTCGTATTAGGTAGAGTTGGAGCTCAAAGTAATAATGTAATAGAAAATATTATGAAAAAGATACAACGTAGCATTATCACTAATTCTCACCAACTAGCTTACTAGATTATATGAGTATCTTAGAATGGAGAAATAGTATGTTTTTTAAGAAGAAAATCGTCAATGAAACCTTTGGAAATTTAGTCTATAAGTACGATTGGCGTCGCGAAATTACATATGATTTATGGGGGAAAACGCATAATTTAGTACTTATAGTAGAAAGCTCGAATGAAGAACATGAGATTCTTGAAATACAGGAGCAAGCATATAAAGCATTTCTTAGTAGAATTAGTGAGGTAGAAGAATGCGTAAAAGCATATTTTTTACATAATTATTATGATTTGATTGAGGACTATTATTTAGACTTTGGAACTTCATGGGGTTGCACAGCTGCCGAAAAAAAGCAGATACAAAACATTATAGATAGTTATGATAGACAAGGAAAAGATGCAATTAATGACATGTTGCTTAATATCAGCATATCATCCATTACAGTTGAAAAAAGCAGTAAGATCATTCTGTATCTATATGTAAATGTTCCAGATGGTCATGGATTGATCGTTCTTATTGACTCAGATATTAAAATATTTATACCAGAGGAGTATGACGATTACTATAATAGTTTACATCATGAATAGAAGATATTACGAAATCCGCCTATTGTAAACTGTCCTAAGTAATGCAATATAATAAAGTGATTATATTAATAAAAGGTATTGTACAACTCTTCTTTAGATGCGTTACGGAGAACTGTACCATAAGCAGGGGAGAGTTTTACTAAATCTGGTTAGCATACAATTAAATAAGGAACTGGTTGAAATTATTAGCGAGGAAGATGCTTCTGATAAGGGAGCATCTCTTTTTCTTTACGCTCTTCGGCAAGCTTTTCTTTGAGGTTGTCCTCACGCTTGTCATCAAATACAATGGATGCATTATTGAGAAATTCTTTCTTTCAATCTGATTTTAGTATACCAGATTCATTATGAAATGTCCGAAAATATGTCTTAATTTATGATACCATTATAGTGCGTTGCACGTCACCAATAAATGCAAGGGAAATGAAAGTAAATTTTTTATTTAAATTGGAAAAAGATACCGTAGTATGAGGCTATATATACGAGTTGGAAAAATATATAAAAAATATATGAAAAAAGTATAGATTTTATTATATTTTAAAGGTATAATCCATGATACATTAACAAAAGAAAAAAAAGGAGGATTACAGTATGAAAAAAAAGCGGGTTAAGTCGACCAAGGGTAATAGCCTGTTAAATGTTACAATGCGTGCAAGAATCGTTTTCATGGGAACGGTAGCAGTTTCCGCAGCACTTTTAATTGGTACAGTTTCTATATCATCAATTAACAAAAATAGTAAGAATAATAAGATCGAATCATTGGTTAGTGATATTAATCGTTTGCAATATCAGAACCAGGCATTAGAAATTTCCTACCAGTATTATATTGACGATACATATTTAAATAGTATTAACCAGAATTTGCTTCAGATGCAAGAAAAGGCAGAAGAACTTAAAAAGATAGTCGGTTCCGAATATAATGATAAAGTTTCTTCTTTAATAGAAAAGCTTAGTACTAGTCAAAAAAACTATGCAGAGCTTATTCGATTTGATGGTGAAAGAGGATTTACTGATGCGGCTGGTAATAACAAAATTTTTTACGATATAACAAGTCAGTTAACGGATTGCTATAATACATTATATGTTGGAAGTGAATGGAATGAAATTAAGTGGATCGATACAGATTTGCAGGGTGAGACAGTAAATATCGATGGTAGAGATTATATAAAGAAAACCTATACTGGTCCAGTTCCTGAGTTTGGAAAACGAGACTATATGGGAGTACGTGTTGGTGGAACATTTGATTATAAGAAAAACTACTATGTTAATAATGTTCGTTTCAAAAAAGGCAATGACGTACAAGAAGTAGAATTGACAGAAATATATCAAGCTGGAGGAGAAGGGTTGGCAAGTGCTGATCTGACGACATTTAATGGGAAAACGTCTATTCATGTATTAGCTAATTTTGATAAATCATTCCAGTCTTGGCAGGAGGTTTCAACAGATTTTGCAATCATAGACTATGATATTCAAAATTACGATACGATAATGTATGATATCTATTTCGAACCGACGAGTGAAGAGGTTGATTTTAAATATGGTGGCGCAATCATGGGAAGGTATCAATACAGTGACGCTACTACTGAGTTGGATAGTGTAGTAAAATCATACACTAAGAGTATTGTAGAAGGAAAAGATGTCAATGAGCTATACAACACAATTGAGGAAACTTTCACAGAGATGTTAGATAATATCTCAAAGTATGCCTTAGATCCTTCGATTATAGAAGAAACACAAAACTTAATTCTTGAGAAGAAAAATGTTTTTGAGAAAATTAAATCCCAAGATCGTGAAATCATATTAATTAAAAATGAAAATGTACAGTTATTTAGTGAACTGGAGAATTTATGTGTGGATGTAAAGCGTATGGCAAGTAGTAATATGACTAGCGTTAAAAACAGTATGCTAGCAATTACGATAAGTGTATTAGTATTAGGCGCTTTGATTCTAATATTTTTAACGATTAGAATAAGTAACCGAATTCATAAGAGTGTTACCGCCTTCCAGAAGTCGTTAGATGCAATTTCCGAAGGTGATATTTCCGTGCGTGTTAATAATGCTGGAAATGACGAATTTTCTAACTTCGGAAATAGCCTTAATGGATTTATGGATAAGTTACAAGATGTTATCCAAAAACTTCAGCATGCATCCTTACTTTTAGCTAATTCGGGTATTGAATTGAATGAACGAGCTCTTAAAACAAAGGATGCGTCTGATGTAATCAAATGTGCAATTTCCGACATCTCCAATGGTGCAGGCGATCAGGCACACGATGTTGAGACTTCTTCTATGAAGATTATGGAGATGAAAAGTGCGATTGATGAAATCATCAGTAGCGTAGATCATCTGACTGAGGTTGCTAACGACATGAAATCAAAGGACAACGAAGCTACATCAATTATGCTTGAATTAAGTAAGTCTAATGATACAACTACAGATGCCTTCCGTATGATTGCAAATCAGATTCATAAGACAAATGATTCTGTAGAGCAGATTCAGAAGGCGGTTGATTTAATTGCCTCAATTGCTAGTCAGACCAATCTTTTATCTCTTAATGCATCAATTGAAGCAGCTAGAGCGGGCGAAGCAGGAAAAGGCTTTGCGGTTGTTGCATCTGAGATACAGAAGTTAGCAGAGCAGACCAATTCATCTGCAGGCATTATCAATAATATCATTTCTTCTTTATCTGAGGAGTCAGAACAAACAGTACGCTCAATCAATGAGTTAACAGGAGTAGTTGATGAGCAGGGAAAGAATCTCGAAGAAACGAAGAAACGTTTTGCCTCTGTGAGTGAAGGTATTCAAAGTACCGAAAGAAAGATGAATGAGGTTCGCCTGCAGGCACATGATTGTAGTAAGTCAGGGGAAGAAGTCGGAAGCATTATGGTTAACCTTTCAGCGATTGCGGAAGAGAATGCGGCTTCAGCAGAACAGACAACGAATTCCATGAATGAATTAAATGAAGCTACAATATCATTAGCGGAAACAGCAAATGAGTTAAGAAAGCTGTCAGATACATTGAATAAGGATTTAAGTTTCTTTAAGGTTCAGTAGCATGAGTGTGAGAGGCGTGGAATCATAATACAATTTGGCTAAGTCCAACCGAAAGGGGAAGGCGGCCAAATTCTATTGTGATTCCACGCCTCTTTTCGTTGCTTTCTGCAGTTTTTTAGTCCATCTCCTTTTATGATAGGCGCTCATGAATCTCATTTTTTTGCTCTGAGGAGATTACTTACGATTTTATTACGTTCAATTAATTATTCCTTAACTTTATTAATGTAAATTGCTATAATACAATAAATATGGTAAAGTTTAGTAAGTGAGTTTAGGGAGTAACATAGGGAGGTATTATGGAAGAGTACATTACAAAAATAAATGAATTGATCAATGAAATAAAGAAAGTTGTCATTGGTAAGGATGAGATAATTATAAAGGTTTTAACTGCTATTTTAGCAAAAGGACATATTCTGATTGAGGATATCCCTGGTGTAGGAAAGACTACGTTAGCATTGGCTTTTTCGAAGGCAATGGAATTAGAGTATCATAGAATGCAGTTTACACCAGATGTGCTTCCATCCGATGTTGTCGGTTTTCACGTATATGATAAAGATGGACAAGACTCTCATTTTAAGCAAGGCAGTATTTTCTGTAACATGTTTCTAGCGGATGAGATTAACCGTACCTCTTCAAAGACTCAGTCTGCATTACTAGAAGTAATGGAAGAAGGTAGAGTAACCGTAGATGCGATAACAAGAGAAGTTCCGAAACCATTTGTAGTAATCGCAACACAGAACCCAATTGGGTCAGCAGGAACACAGATGCTTCCAGAATCCCAACTGGACCGTTTTATGGTTCGCTTGAGCATGGGATACCCAGATATGCAAAGTGAAGTAGAAATATTAAAAGGACGTAATACAACAAATCCAATGGATTCCGTTGACAGCGTAATTACTCAAGAAGACCTACTTATTCTCTTGCAGGTAGTAGATCAGATTTTTGTTCATGATGCGGTTTATCAGTACATAGCAGCGTTAGTACTGAAAACAAGAGAACATGATCTATTGCAGTTAGGTGTATCTCCTCGTGGAACATTAGCATTGACTTCGATGGCAAAAGCTTATGCTTTCGTATGTGGCAGGACCTATGTGATACCAGATGATGTACGTATCGTGTTTAAAGATGTGGTCACACATCGCTTAATATTAAAACCGAAAGCACGTGTGAACAATGTTACTGTGGATATGATCATTGACCAGATCTTGCAGACAGTTCCAGCACCAAGAATGGTTGTGAAGTAGAATAGGAGGATACCATGATTCGGAATAAGCTTTGGTATGGTACCATTCTCATATTCTGCCTACTGTTTTCTATTCTTTATAACGTTTACATAACATTTGTTTTATTACTTGTATTGGTGATATTGCCAGTACTTTTGTGGATACTTTTTATGTATATAAGACATCATGTGGATATTGTGATGGAAGCTTCGGAATTTGTACATATGAAAGGAATGCCTTATGATATTACGATCCATTTTGTAAATCATACGATATTTCCAATCCCCATGATAAAGTTAGTTCTTGAGTTTCGTAATTGTTTTGCATCCGATTTTAAGTCAGAAACCTTAGTTACATCACTAGATGCTAAGGGAGCTATTAGTCTTACGATGTCGGCATCGTCAGAATATTGTGGAATGTGTGAATACCGTATTAAGAAGATACGGCTGTATGATTATCTTTCACTCTTTATGTTTCGCAAGAAAAGCAACCAGAATATTAAAATTGCGATACTGCCAAATGTAAATGTGATCGACGATCCTTTGATCGTTGCTAATTCGAGTGTTTTGATTGATTCTGAATTATTCTCTTCTACAAAGAGTGGAGATGATCCTTCCGAGCTTTATGGAATCCGGCCATATGAACTGGGAGATAAGATGAACCGAATTCATTGGAAGCTGAGTATAAAACAAGATGAATTAATGATAAAGCAGTTTGGTCTACCAATTAATTGTGCAGTTGCAATTATGGCAGATTTTTATACAGAAAGTCAGCTGATTACTTTAGCACAGAT
>JAQXNU010000101.1 GCA_029098165.1 Clostridiales bacterium | reverse complement strand
AAAACTGTGGATATTTTTCGAGAAATGGGGATAGATTACGTATGATTTGTAAAGTATGTGGAAGAACAATTACAAACGAAGAAGCAAACTTCTGTGAATATTGCGGAACTTCGTTTCGTCCCGGAACTGACAATAAGATTTCAGAGGAAGAAGCATTTCATAACAATGGTCCTATGAATCAGTCAGGGGCTGGCTATACACAATTTAATCGATATGATCAGGCAACCGTGGATTCCATGAACGGGACACCGTTCCAGCAGAATGCAATGCCTGGGCAAAATGAGCAGAATAGTAAACAGGTTCCACCAATGGGATTTGGAATCTTATCGGGCAGTGACCGTCCGATGACATTTGGAAACTGGTTGTTTATTTATTTGTTGCCATTTATACCTTTTGTAGGTCAGATTTTTTTCTTAGTATTATTACTTAGCTGGGGCTTTGGTGCAAATACAGCGCCAACCAAGAAAAACTGGGCTCGAGCAACAATGGTTATGATACTATTTTTACTTGTTATGTTTGCAGCATTGGTCTCTGGAGGATACTTTGGTGATCCTACACAGGTAGTAAATGGCTTTTTACAGATGCCTAATTAGTTGATTTATGCACCTGTAACAGGTGGAAACCTTGACAGATTCAGGGGGATACCTTATAGTAAATGATATAATTATCATAAGAAAAGGTGGGTAAAAAAATGAGCAAAGTAAGAACGAGATATGCACCAAGCCCAACAGGAAGAATGCACGTCGGTAATTTAAGAACTGCACTATATGAATTCTTAATCGCGAAACATGAAGGTGGAGATTTCATCTTAAGAATAGAGGATACGGATCAGGAACGTTATGTAGAAGGCGCAACTGACATTATATATCATACCTTAGCGATGACAGGACTTGTACATGATGAAGGCCCAGATAAAGATAAGGGATATGGTCCATATGTTCAGAGTGAGAGACAGCATACTGGTATGTACTTAGAGTATGCAAAACAACTTGTCGAAAAAGGAGAAGCTTACTACTGTTTCTGTACAAAAGAGCGTTTGGAAAGTTTAAAGAGTGCGGTTGCTGGTGAAGGTAGTGATGCAAAGGAAATTACAAAGTACGATAAGCACTGCTTACATCTTAGCAAAGAAGAAGTAGAAGCCAATCTTGCAGCTGGAATGCCTTATGTTATTCGTCAGAATATGCCGACAGAAGGAACAACAACATTTACAGATGCGATCTATGGTGAAATTACAGTAGAGAACTCCGAACTAGATGATATGATCTTAATCAAATCGGACGGATTCCCAACTTACAACTTTGCTAATGTTATCGATGATCATTTAATGAAGATCACTCATGTTGTACGTGGTAATGAATATCTATCAAGTACACCGAAATATACAAGACTTTATCAGGCATTTGGATGGGAAGAACCAGTTTATATCCACTGCCCATTGATCACAAATGAGGAGCATCAGAAACTTTCTAAGAGAAGTGGACACTCTTCTTTTGAAGATTTAGTAGAACAAGGTTTTGTAACAGAAGCAATCGTTAACTTCATTGCATTATTAGGATGGAGTCCAAATAGCGATAAAGAAATTTTTAGCTTAGAAGAATTAATTCAGGAGTTTGATTATACTCGTATTAACAAATCTCCTTCTGTGTTCGATATGAACAAGCTTCGTTGGATGAATAGCGAATACATCAAGATGATGGATAATGAAAAGTACTATGAATATGCAATGCCATACATTAAGCAGGTAGTAACAAAAGACTACGATCTTAAAGCGATTGCAGGATTAGTTAAGACTAGAATCGAAGTATTTCCAGACATCTTACCTATGATCGACTTCTTCGAAGAACTTCCAGATTATGATGTGGCAATGTACACTCATAAGAAGATGAAGACAAACTCCGAGAATTCCTTAAAGGTATTACAAGATGTATTACCATTATTCGAAGCTTTAGACGACTACTCCATTCCTTCCATCGAAGCAGTATTAATGAATTATATTGCTGAACAGGGAATTAAGAATGGTTTAGGTTTATGGCCAGTTCGTACCGCAGTATCCGGTAAGCAATCCACTCCAGGTGGAGCTTATGAAATCATGAGCATCCTTGGAAAAGAAGAAAGCTTACGTCGTATTCGTATCGGTATCGACAAATTATCTCAAGTTCAAGAATAATATACAAAGGGCTGTAAAAAACAGCAAAAGAGATGAACATGAGAGGTGGGGAATCATATTAGAATTTGGCTAAGGATGTTAGAAAGGGAAAGGCAGCCAAATTATAATATGATCCCCCACCTCTCTTTTCGTGTGCAACAAGAATTATGTCTAAATATCCAACTGTTTTAAACTTTGAATTCCCCTATCAATGTGATATGATAGGCTTAATAGAGAAATAAAAATATTGGAATGAGAAATTATATGGTTGAAGTTTATATTTTGCACTTCAACTAAGGATAGGAAGCAGAATGGTAAAGGTAAGCGAATCACAAAAGCAGGCAATTATTCATAATAAAGGTCCTATGCTGGTTTTAGCAGGCCCGGGATCGGGGAAGACCCTTGTAATCATACGTCGAACTCAGTACTTAATAGAACAATATGGTGTCAATCCAGGACAAATTCTTGTTATCACATTTACGAAGGCGGCAGCCAATGAAATGCAGGAACGATTTGAACGTCTTATGGGTGTTGAGAGATCTAGCGTTAATTTCGGAACGTTCCATGCAGTCTTTTTTAAGATTCTTCGTTATGCGTATAATTATAATGCTTCAAATATAATTACAGAGGAAGAACGATATAAGGTTCTGCGGGACATTATAGTATCGATGCATCTTGAAATTGAAGATGAGAAGGAGTTTTTAGAAGGAATTGCAGGTGAAATCAGTTTAGTGAAGGCTGAGACAATGGATATTAGTCATTACTATTCTATGAACTGTTCGGAAGAAAACTTTATTGAGATCTACAATTCCTATGAAAAGAAGCTTCGTGAGATGAATAAGATCGACTTCGATGATATGTTGGTATTATGTTATGAACTTTTATCACAGAGGCCAGATATTTTAGCTATGTGGCAAAAGAAATATCAGTACATCTTAATCGATGAGTTTCAGGATATTAATAAAATCCAGTTTGAAATCATTCAGCTATTAGCAAAGCCATTAAATAATTTATTTGTAGTCGGTGATGATGATCAGTCGATTTATCGATTCCGTGGTGCAAAACCAGAGATTATGCTATCGTTTGAAAAAATATATAAAAATACGACGAAAGTAGTGTTGGGAGAGAATTATCGTTCGAAAGCAAATATTGTTGAGGGAGCGTTGCGTGTTGTTGAAAACAATAAACGACGTTTTGCGAAGAAAATTATCGCAACAAAAGAGTCAGGCAAACCAATCGATGTAAAGAGTTTCAAGGATTTGCCGGAAGAGAATCAGGCCGTGATCGATGGCATTAATGCGTATCGAAAACAAGGCTATTTATTTTCACAGATTGCAGTTTTATATCGAACGAATACACAACCTGGAGCATTATGTAATAAGATGATGGAATATAACATTCCATTTAAGATGAGAGACACGATACCTAATATCTATGAGCACTGGATTGCAAGAGATATCATTTCCTATATTAAACTTGCGATGGGAAGCAGAGACCGAGGACTTTTCTTACAGATTATCAATCGTCCAAAACGCTATATTTCAAGAGATTGTTTTGATGACACTACAGTCTCCTTTGAGACGATGCAGCATTATTATGAGGACAAACCTTATGTAGTGGAACGAATAGAAAAATTAGAATATGATCTGGCTTTATTACAGAGAACGAATCCATTTGCAGCCATCAATTATATCAGGAGAGCCATTGGGTATGATGCATATTTAAAGGAGTATGCCGATTACCGTCGTATCAAGGTTGATGAACTTTATGATATTCTTGGAGAACTTCAGGAGAATGCTAGAGAGTTTAAGACATATGAAGATTGGTTCCGACATATGGAAGAATTTAAACAAGGATTGATTGATCAAGCAAACAAAGCAAAGCAGAAAGAAGTCGATAGTGTCATGATGACAACTTTTCATGCTGCAAAGGGATTGGAGTTTGAAGTTGTCTTTATTATCGATGCGAATGAAGGGATAACCCCTCATAAAAAGGCGGTTGTTGTAGAAGATCTGGAAGAAGAACGACGAATGTTCTATGTTGCTATGACTCGTGCAAAGGAACGACTTCATATTTATTCGGTAAAGCAACGGTATAATAAAGAATTGTTCTGCTCTCGTTTTGTTGGAGAACTTTTATGTGGTAAGAGTTCCTTAAAAGAAGGTCAGCGGATCATACACAAAATGTATGGTGAGGGCGTGATCAAAACGATCGATGAGAATAAGATTACAATTAAGTTTGATAAGATCTTAATACCGAAAGTATTAGCCCTAGACTTCTGTATCAGCAATCAGATGATCCGTATTGCCGATTCCAAATAAGTAGATACAAAAATAAAGAGGCTGTGAAAAACAACAAAAAGAGCAACGAGGCGGGAAATCATATTAGAATTTGGCTAAGTCCGGCCGCTAGGGAAAGCAGCCAAATTCTAATATGATTTCCCGCCTCGTTGCTCAACTTTTTTGCTGCTTTTTTCACAGCCTTATTTCTTAGGATTTATTATTCTTCATCTTCGTCGCCGAACATTTCATCAAATTCTTCAGAATCTAAGAATTCATCAAAAGCGTCGGATACAGCTTCGAATTCAGCGTCATCGTCAATGTGAATTAATTCAAATTCTTCATCACTAGATTGTTTGAACTGATAAATGAATACTTCTCCATCTTCACCAGCATCTTGTGGCAACAATGCAATGTAATCTTTACCTTGGCATGGGAATACGCAGATAATATCGCAAACGATTTCAGTATCATCTTCTAATGTTAATGTTACGGTATCGCGATCTAATTCTTCATTGCAATTGCAATTTTCATTGTGTTTATCCATCTAATTTTCCTCATTTTCATAATATTGTGAATAATCATGTCACCTTTTGAATATAACAGAATTTGTATGAAATTGCAAGGCTGTTCTTTTAGAACCAAGGGAAACACTTGTTCTTTATCTTCAGCGATGATATAATTATGTAACAGTAGTCAAGAGAAGACAATATATAGTTTTTTTCTAGTGATAGTATGGACGAAAAAGGAGACTTTAGACATGATTCTGATAACAGATACGAAAATTAAAATATCGGTTCGTAATTTGGTAGAATTCATTCTAAGGTCTGGAGATTTGGACAACTCCGTGAATCCGCGAGATCCAGATGCAATGCAACAAGGTAGCCGTCTTCATAGGAAGATTCAAAAGAGGATGGGACCAGAATATCAGCCAGAAGTTCCATTAAGCGTTAGCGTTCCGGTGTCCCGAGATGGCTTGGATTTTGAGATCATTGTAGAAGGCCGAGCGGATGGAATTATTAAAAAAGTAAATGATACAGAACCGAACGTGATCATCGATGAGATCAAATGCGTTTTTGCACCACTTAGTATCTTAGAAGAGATGATACCGATCCATCGTTCACAGGCGTTATGTTATGCCTATATATATGCGACACAGAATGAATTAGATCAAATCGGAATTCAACTCACTTACTGTCACATGGAAAGTGAAACGATCAAGCAGTTCAATGAAACGTTAGAGTATGAGGATTTAAAACAATGGTTTGATCATCTGATTCAGGAATATTGTAAATGGGCATCTTGGCAGCTTCATTGGAGAGTTGTTCGTAATGCTTCGATTAAAGCAACCGACTTCCCATTTGAGTACCGACCTGGACAAAAGGACCTTGTAACTGGTGTATATCGTACGATCTTACGATCGAAGAAATTATATATAGAAGCACCTACTGGAGTCGGAAAAACTATTTCAACTATCTTTCCAGCCGTAAAAGCAATGGGAGAAGGTTTATTATCTAAGATTTTTTATCTAACAGCTAAGACGATTACAAGAACCGTTGCAGAAGATACCTTTCAAATGATGTCAGATATGGGGCTTCAGATGAAGGTAGTAACCATTACAGCAAAAGAAAAGATCTGTGTTTTAGATAAACCGAATTGTTCCCCAGTTACATGCGAACGTGCGAAAGGACATTTTGACCGAGTCAATGATGCGGTGTATGATATGCTGACCAATGAGACTCAAATCTCAAGGACATTGATTGAAGAGTATGCAGCAAAGCATTGCGTGTGTCCATTTGAGATGGGGCTTGATGTTACAACTTGGTCTGATGCAATTATCTGTGATTACAATTATGTATTTGACCCAAATGTATTTTTGAGAAGATTTTTTTTCGAAGAAAAGAAGCAGGATTACGCATTTTTAATCGATGAAGCACACAATCTGGTGGATCGTGCAAGGGAAATGTATAGTGCTGTTTTGGAAAAACAGAGTTTTCTTGACGTTAAAAAGATCATAAAAGAGAAGTCAAAGAAGTTAGCAAAGCGTTTGGATGCATGTAATGAAGTGATGCTTCGTTATAAGCGAGAATGTGACGACTGTACAGTTTTAGGCGATGTTGGAGATCTGGTGATTCCGTTGATGAGACTGATGACGGAGTTTGAAGAATTTAATAAGGAATATGGTGATTTCCCCGGTAGAGAGGAAGTGACCAATCTATATTTTGATGTAAAGAACTTCTTAGCCATTCATGATATTTTTGATGAAGATTATATCATTTACTCGGATTATGGGGAGAATCAATCATTTCGTGTAAAACTGCTTTGTATGAATCCTTCCCGTAACTTGTTAACTTATCTAAATAAGGGGAGAAGCGCAATCTTTTTCTCGGCGACCTTATTGCCGATACAGTATTATAAAGAGCAGCTTGGTGGAGGAGAAGAGGACTATGCGGTATACGCCCCATCACCTTTTGATTCGAAAAATCGTTTGCTTCTGATTGGTAAGGATGTCAGTACAAAGTATACGAGACGAAGTGAGAGTGAATATATTAAAATCGTTGATTATATTGAAAAGTTTATCAAAGCAAAGACGGGTAATTATTTTGTGTTCTTTCCTTCTTATCAGATGATGACGGTAATCTATGAGCTCGCTATGGATCGTATTCCAGAAATTATTCTACAAAAGTCTAGTATGTCAGAGGTAGAGCGAGAGGAGTTTCTTGCTCAGTTCGTCAATGAACCAGTAACAAGCAAAGTCGGGTTTTGTGTCATGGGTGGAGTTTTTAGTGAAGGGATCGATCTGACGAAGGATCGTCTGATTGGTGCAGTCATTGTTGGTACTGGGCTGCCTCAAGTTTGCAATGAGCGGGAACTGTTTCGTGATTATTATGAGGTAAAGAGTAATTCAGGATTTGATCATGCGTATCTTTATACTGGAATGAATAAAGTGTTGCAGTCAGCAGGACGTGTGATACGTACCATCCAGGATAAAGGTTCTATCTTGTTATTGGATGAGCGATTTTTAAATTCACAGTACAGAAACCTGTTTCCAAGGGAATGGGATAGGTATCAGATCGTCGATCGTAGTACGATGTCGAAATATTTAAATGAGTTTTGGAGTTCAAAAGAGTAAAAAGGGGCTGTGAAAAAATACAAAAGAGGTGAGCGGTAGAGGTATGGAATTACATTCAGATTTGGCTAAGTCCGGCCGAAAGGGAAAGGCAGCCAAATTTGAATGTAATTCTATATCTCTACCCTTGTTGTCTTTTGCAGTTTTTCACAGTCCCTTTCTCTTATCTAGAAAACATGCGGATTTGTGTCGGGGTACAAGATAAAGTGATATCATCGTGGAATCCTACAATCTCACCATCGGTATGTACGACCATTGGTTTATTCGTTTTAACCTCAACTTTACGACAGTCAATCATTTGAATTCCTCGGAAGTGAATATGTTTTCCGAAGAAAATGGATGGCATAAGCAATAGAACTTTTCCTGGTTTCATATTGGTTACGAGACATATCGTTAACTTTTGATCGTTATCTTTAGCGGTCGGACACATTGGAAGGCCACCACCTTCATATTTTTGGATCATAGAAGCCATAAATATTAAACGATCGGTATGAATATGCCGATGATCATCAATAATAATATCAGCTTTAGCTGGTTGATGAACAAATATTTGTTTGATTGCAATGAGAATATAAACAAGTTTCCCCATATGAAGCTTATTCAACAGATGCTTTAGAGGGGAAGTTAGTGCTTGATTACAAACGGCGGCATCGTAACCAATACCTGAACTTACCGCAAATTGACAGGATTGTTTAGTATCATTTAATTTTAATGTTCCATGATCTACGTAGCGGAATTCTTTTGGATTAAGAATAATCTCTAATGCTGCTTTTGGATCTTTTGGGAGTTTTAAACCGCGAGCAAGATCATTACTAGAACCTAACGGTATGTATCCTAGCAGAATTTCATTATTATTGTTTAATCCGTTGATGACTTCGTTGGCTGTACCATCACCACCAACGATGATAATTTTTTTGATTCCTTTATGATCTTCACAGATTTTTCTTGCTATATTGGTGGCATCTTTTCGCTGTTTGGTAAAGTATGCTTGATATTTAACTTTTCGGTTATCAAGAATCTGCGACAACTCTTTCCAGTATTTCATGGCATGTCCGGTTTTTGAGTGTGGATTGATGATGAAATGATACATTTACGATGCTCCTTTCCTTGGTACGTTTTGTTAATTTCATTTTAAATGAACGAATGACAATTATCAAGATTGAAGTTAACCGTAATGTGTTATGACTTTTTGTTGAGATTTTTGTAAGTTTGAGTATAATGGTAAATATAACCACAAGGAGGATAAGATGAGGTTAAAAAAATATAGTATAAAACTAACAAGTATGTTCTTGTCAGTGGCACTTATCTTTTCGATTACAGCATGTAATAAGAAGAGCCAGGATGAGAAAAAAGAAGAGATTGTACAGCAGGAAGAAAATCAATCATTTGATGAATATATGGAATCACTGCTTCGTGAAGATTTAGTAAGTGATCTGAGTATCTATGTTCAGTTTGTTGAGAATCCGGATAACTTTGGGATTACGGATTATAATAAGGCAATGACATCTCCAAGTAAGGAAAACTTTGATAAAGAAACAAAGCAGTGCGAAGAACGTTTAGCCAAGCTAACTTCTTATGATTATAATAGTCTGACGGAAAAACAGAAGTTAGATTATGATACGATTAAGACTTATCTTGAAAATCGTATTGAGATCAAGGATTGTTGTTATTATCGAGAGCCATTATCCACATTAGATGGTGATCATATCGTTTTGCCAGGAATTGCAGGACTTCATGCCTCCAGATTTTTTGAAACATTGGCAAATCGTAAAATTGAGGATGTAGAAGAAGTAAAGAAGTTCTTTGAATTCTATGAAGCAGCAGGTAACTATCTGAAAGATGTTGCACAGTTTGAACGTGAAAAAGCAGAGGAAGGCTTATTTATGACAGAAGAACGTGCAAGTGAAGTTTTGAAAGTATGTAAGAAGGTAGTGGATAATAATGCCAAAGATTTTGTAACTTCATTTAATGATGAACTTGATAAGCAGATATGGATGTCAGAGACAGATAAAAACTCTTTAAAAGAGATGAATAAAGATCTAGCAAAAAAGTATATCGTTCCAGGTTATCAGGCAATCGTTGATGCAATGAAAGCTGGTTCCCAAAAGGCAGGTAAAACGAAGGGACTATATGAAACGGAACTTGGGAAAAAGTATTACGCATATATTTTAAAATCTGAGAACAATATTGATTTAACGCCAGAAGAGACGGCTACCATTTTAGAAGAAGCAGTAACTGAATGGTTGGTGGAACGAGATGCAATCATTAAAGACAATCCAACAATTCAGGTTTCTATTAATGAGAAACTTGCCGCATATACAGATACCGACAGTGTGGTTAAGACATTAAATGAAAATGCATATAAGGATTTTCCAGATATCAATATCAACTGGGGTGTAAAAGATATGCCTCAATCCATGAATGGATTTGCTATGGGATTATTCTATCCTCAGGCAATTGACTCGACGCAGGCGTTGCACGCAATTTATGCTGGTACGATGTTAGAACCTAAAACGAGCAGTTTCGTTCAGACGATTGGTCATGAGGGTGTGCCGGGGCATCTTTATAACTATTGTTATTTTATGAATCTTGATATCTCAACATATCGTAAGTTTATTGGATGGGTAGGTTCTACCGGTACACTAGAAGGCTGGACGACGTATATTGAAGAATATGCGTATAAATATATGGGGCTTAATGAACAAGAAGCAAGATATCTGGAGTTGGCACGTCTATTAGAATTAGGTATTGTGGAACGTGTAGATATCGGTGTGAATTATGAAGGCTGGCAGCTAGATGAGATAACGACTTACCTTCAGAAAACGGAGCCATTATATGTATTGATCGCTGGCTATATACAATCTGTAGTCCAGGACAGCATTAATTCCTACGGACCATATTGTATTGGATATATTGAATTAACAAATATTAAGGAGCAGATGAGAGAGAGACTCGGAGATCGTTTTAATGATAAGTCATTCCATGAAAGTTACCTGAACGTTGGCCCAACAACCTTTGATTTATTAAAACAGCAGCTGTTAGGGCAATAAAGACATAGCGAAACCTGGAAAGTTGTTTTATTCAAAGATAAAGCGGTGAAAAAACAGCAAAAGCAATGAGCGTGAGAGATAGGGAGTCATATTAGAATTTGGCTAAGTCCGGCCGAAAGGGGAAGGCAGCCAAATTCTAATATGACTCCCTATCTCTCTCCTCATTGTTCTTTTGCAGTTTTTTTACCGCCCCCCTTTTTTGTTATGTGTATTATCGGTTCATTTCGCTTTGAGGACCGATGTTTTTGTGAGAAGCAATGATTCTCTGAATTTCATTTAAATCGGTAGAAGGAAGATCTCCTGGAATTGTATTCTTGATGGCACTTGCAGCATTACCAATCTCGAGTGCCTTTTGGCAGTCGTTGTATGCTAATAAGCCATAAAGAACACCAGAAACATATGCGTCGCCACTACCTATACGATCAATTACTTCGATTTTTTCGTATGGAGCTTCTGTATGGAAAGTATCCGTAGTTGCATCATAAATGGTTGAAGTAAATGTATGTTTCTTTGGACTGATCACGGTACGTTCTGTTGTAGCAACAACAGAGATGTTGTAATCTTTAGTAAAGGATTTCATCATGTCTTGTACAGTACCTGTTTTTCCAAAAGTTCTGCGAGCGGTTTCTTCTGATACGAAAAGGATATCTATATATGGAAGAATCTCTTCGATGTATTGTTTTGCGGTAGCTTCATCCCAAAGATTTGCTCGGAAATTAACGTCGAAGGAGATAACAGTTCCGTTTTCTTTAAAACGTTTAATACACTCAATTGTAACTGCACGTGTCTCTGGAGAGAGAGCTAGTGTAATACCAGTGGTATGAAATAATCTTGTTGAACTAAAAGTGCTTTCAGGAATATCGTCTATTGTAATTTTAGTGATGGAAGTATGTCTTCGATCATAAACAACAGAGGATTTTCTTGGGTAGGCACCATTTTCGTAGAAGTAAATGCCTAAACGGGCATCTTTGGAATCATCATAGATCAGACAGTCATCACTTACCCCACAGAAACGAATATGATTTTTGATATAGGTTCCAATATCATTCTTTGGAACTTTTGAAATAATACCGGTACGAAGTCCCATCATGGAAATGCCGGAGACTACATTTAGTTCAGCTCCACCAGCACATTTTTCAAAGGTATCACCACGTACGATACGCTCATTGGATGGAGCGGATAGACGTAATAATATTTCACCGAGTGCAAGTGCATCAAATTCTCGATTCTCTTTAAGTGTTAACATTGCAAAATACCTCCATTGACTTATATGTAAGTACTTACATACGAATACTAATATTATATGTTAAAAACACCGTCTGGTCAACCAGAAAAAGGGACGCTAAAAGCTGGATGGTGGAAAGGGGACGTTAAAGGCTAGCAAGACTGTCTAGGGAAGTCACCAGTATCCTTTTAGAATTTAGTGGCCTTTTCCTTCGGCCGGACTTCACTAAATTCTAAAAGGATACTGGCGATTTCCCCAGAGAGGTTGTTGACAGCTTTTAACTGTTCTTTCGAGAGGGATAGTTTTAACTGTTTCTTTGAGAAGATAGCTTTTTAACTGAGTTTTTGGATGGATTCTTAATATGATCTTGTATGTTTTTAAGCGTGAGGTGAGTTTTTAGCAGGTAGTGTTGGTAAGGGAGTATTTCGTTATTCTCGTAGAGGGTGGGTGTTTAAAAATCGTAGGGTATAGGTGGTATTTAGGTAGGATGAAAAATATTTCTCATTAAATTGAATAATTCTTAGTGGGTTTTGTGGAAAATAATAGGGATAAAGTTATTATCTGTTTTTAGGAGGTTAAAGATGAGATATAGAAGATTTATTGGTTTGTGTTTGACCATTGTTTTGGCGATGACGGGATGTAAAAATGTGGGGAATGAAAATGAGCAGGAACCAACTGTTACACCTTCTCCATTTGTAGAGTCAGAGGAACCGACGGGTGATGTTGCTGAAGAAGAGGATACTTCAATTCCTAGTAATGCAACATTGGATGAAGTAAAGAATGCAGTAGTCAAGCAGATGAGTGATGACTATATCGCTAATATGCCATATGATTCCGTAACAGTAAAAGAGATTTTTGGTATTGAACCTGAGTGGTATGATGCGGGAATTGCAGAAGGTCCAATGATGAGTACGAATATCGATAAATTCTTAGTATTCCATGCAACCGAGGGGAATTTGGCTAATATTCAGAATGCATTAAATACGTATCGTAATACGATTATTGCAGATACCATGCAGTATCCGATGAATGTATTAAAAACTCAAGGAGCTCTTGTTGAAACAATCGGAGATTATGTATTCTTTGTAATGTTAGGTTTTGTTGATAATACAGTTTATGAGAAAGATGAAGATATAATTGCGGCTCATACGGCAATCAATCAAGCAGTAATTGAAACTGCAAGAGAGATCATTGCTCAGAGATAAACGAAATGAATGAGGAAAAGGGACTGTGACTGTTAGGAATGAGGCATGGAGAACTAAAAAAATCATATATGCCCTGAAGGGCAGGAGATCAGGCTTAGACTCTAACAACTCTGATAGAAATGGGACATAATGAACTGGAAAAATACAATATGTGATGAGGACGAGATATATGTCGAATATTCTCGTTCGATTCGAGATATAGGAGACAATAAAATTTCTATAAGTTCTACTAAGCAAATTGCACCAGTATCATAATGTAAATCATGATAAGTACGTTTTGCAAACTTCTTTTTTTGTGTGATTTTTGTAAATCTCTTGGCTAAAAAATAAAAAATTTTTTTATTTTAGGGTGTAACTTTTTTAAAACTCAAACGAATAAGTAATGTCGACAATAAAAAACAATGAGTGAACGTTAAGTTTGCTCCTATGATCGTAATGTATGGAAACATAGCGATATAGTGAAAATGGAAGAAGAAAAGAAAAATCTCAGAGCTAAGAATAGCGAAAGATAATATTTATGTTAGAAAGAGGAGAGAATAAGATGAGAAATAAAAAATTAGTAGCAATGTCTTTAGTAGTAGCATTAACATTTACAGCATGTGGAAAATCTTCTAACAAAGAAGAGAATGTAACACCTACTCCAGTGGTTGAATCAACTGAAGAAACAGTAACTGAAACACCTGAGGTTGAGGAAGAAGTTGTTGAAGAAGAAATTACAGAAGAAGTTACTGAAGAAGAAGGTAGCGCACTTGTAAGTAACGAAACTTTAGATCAAATCCTTGAAAAAACAGTGGAAGAACTCGGTGATGATTTCGTAGCTAATATGCCATATGATTCTGCTTTAGTTTCTGAAATGTTTGGTGTTAACGCTGACTGGTATGATGCAGCAATCGCTCAAGGTCCAATGATGAGCGTTCATGTTGATCAGTTCTTAGCTTTCCATGCAACAGAAGGAAACTTAGAGAATATCAAAACTGCGTTAGAAGCTTATTGTGATGCTCAAATTAACGATGCTTGCCAGTACCCAATGAACTTAAACAAGATTCAGGGTTGTGTTGTTGAAACAGTTGGTGATTATGTATTCTTATCTATTCTTGGATTTGTTGATGATACAGCATATGAAAGTGAAGATCAGGTGATTGAAGAATACAAAAAAATCAATGAATCTGTCATTGAAATCGCAAAAGAAATCATTGGTTAATAGATAGCAGTTTAATTGCCCTTATCAATATGTGGGGTGTCGCCATATGCATAAGTGTGTTATCACCTTAAGTATGGGTGGCACCCCTTTTTGTATTATTTATGGTATTAAGCCGTGTTCTATGCTATACTAACTGTTACGTGTTATAAAAGTACACTATTATATATGCTGATGCAGAGAGGAAGATATGCGAACATGAAAGATGCAGTCTATATAACATCGGAGCATAACTCAATCCATGAGGAACAAAAGGCAAAGAAAGATAAGGAGTATTACGAAGCATTTATCCATGGCGATAAGAAGGCATTTGAAATGCTTGTTATTGAGCATAAAGATCATTTAATATATTTTATACAAAAAATTGTTCAGGATATTATGATAGCGGAAGACTTGGCACAGGATGCCTTTGTTGAAATATTAGTTCATAAAGAACGTTATCATTATCAAGTGAGTTTTAAAACATACCTTTATACGATAGCCCGTAATAAGGCAGTTGATTACATTCGGAAGAACCAAAGATTAAAGTTCGTAGATGAACTTCCTGAACTCGCAAATGAGGAGGCAGGGTTAGAACAAAGAGTAATTAAAGATGATGAAGAACGTCTGTTGTATCATACCATGAAGAATCTAAAAGAAGAGTATCGCTTGGCAATTATGTTAATTGATCTAGAGGGATTAAGTTATGCAGAAGCAGCAAAAGTTTTAGATAAATCAGATGCACAGATGAAGATTTTAGTATATAGAGCCAGAAAAAGCCTGGCAAAATTAATGGAAAGGGAGGGATTTACGTATGAAAAGTGATGAAGAATTTATTGCTGGTATTTATGCGAAGGCAAAAGCATATGATATCGAACATATCAAACAGGAAGATGATAACGTGATCCATATATCCTCCTTTCAACAAAAGATAAAAAGAATTAGTAAATACACAGCTGGGGTTGCAGCATGTTTTGTATGTGGAATCGCAGTTTATTTAGGCTCTAACATCGAGGAGAAAAACAACGATAACATTAGAATACTTCAAGGGAGAGAATCCCAGCAGAATGAAAAGATACAGCCTTTAACTATCGAATCAAATTTAGAACAGAATGGAATAATAAACAAACAGGATGGAGGTACTCAATACTTACATTGTGTAGTGGAAGGTATATCTGTACAAGATGGCATCGATTATATTGATGTTGTAGCAGATGATGGAGAGCATGTGACATTGTTAGTTCCAGCAGAAAATAAAAGTAAGCTGATTGAGATAGGAAATGAAGTTGTGCTAAGTGTCAGTGAGCAGGATTCCTTAGGTAATTACACAATTGCAATCGATCAGGAAGTTTATCTATACAGTGGTATGGAAAAAGGGGAGAAAGTATTTACGAGTGAGAATCATGCAGTACTAAAAGAAAGTAATCTTAAGGCTGCAGAATAACAAATTGGAGGTACGTTATGGTATTTAGTAGTTTACCATTTCTATTTCGATATTTACCAGTTGTTTTATTGCTATATTTTATAGCACCAAGGACATTTCGTAATTTCATTTTGTTTATAGCTAGTTTGGTGTTTTATGCATGGGGAGAGCCAATCTATGTTTGTCTGATGATCTTTTCCACTGTCGTGGATTATATTCATGGACGTTTGGTTCATCGATTCAAGGAGGAAGGGAAGATTGGAAAGGCGAAGTGTGCAGTTGCCTCATCCATGGTCATCAATCTAGCTTTATTAGGATTTTTTAAGTATTCTGATTTTATTATCGGAAACATTAATGGTTTAACAGGAAGCTCCATTCCATTATTAAATCTTGCACTACCAATTGGTATTTCGTTTTATACCTTCCAGACAATGTCTTATACCATTGATATTTATCGTGGAGAAGCCGAAGTACAAAAAAATATTATCTCCTTTGGTGCTTATGTGGCATTATTCCCACAGTTGATCGCTGGACCAATTGTTCAGTATAAGACGATCGCAAAACAGCTTCAGGAACGAAGAGAAAGTTTTGATCAGTTCTCCTATGGCGTATTACGTTTTATGATCGGTCTTGGAAAGAAAGTATTACTAGCAAACAGTATCGGTATCCTTTGGGATCAGTTATCCGTAATGACTGCACCAAACTTAACCGTAGTTGGAGCTTGGCTTGGTGTTACTGCATTCGCATTCCAGATTTATTTTGACTTTTCTGGTTACTCTGATATGGCAATTGGTTTAGGTAGTATGTTTGGTTTTACGTTCTTGGAAAACTTCAATTATCCTTACATGTCAAAGAGTATTACGGAGTTCTGGAGAAGATGGCATATCTCTTTAGGTAGCTGGTTCCGTGATTATGTATACATTCCTCTCGGAGGAAATCGTTGTGGATTAGGAAAACAGATTCGTAACATTGCAGTGGTCTGGTTACTTACTGGTATCTGGCATGGAGCGAGTTGGAATTTCATCGCTTGGGGTGTTTACTTTGGTGTCCTTTTAGTAATTGAAAAGTTCTACTTACTAAAATGGCTTAAAAAGTTACCGGCGTTTGTTTCTCATATCTATGCAATTTTCTTTGTATGGATCGGCTGGGCAATTTTTGCTTTTGATGATTTGGGTAGAGGAATTGACTATATTCGTTCGATGTTTGGCTTGAATGGTCTTGCAGTCATCAATACACAAACTTGTTATTTACTCTTAAATTATGCAGTGATCCTTGTGATCATTATCTTTGCATGTACCGAATATCCGAAGAGATTAGCAATTAAGTTATTTGGAAAATACGGTGAGAAACAGATTACCGCATGGGCGCAAGGCGTATTTATTGTTGCTGTATTCATCATATCAGTAGCGTACCTTGTAGATGCATCTTATAACCCATTCTTGTACTTTAGATTCTAGGAGGCTTTATGACAGATAAAATGAAAAAAGATTCTGCGATACCAAATCCTCCGGACATTGATAAAAGTGAGCATGTGGTAGAACAGAATAAACGACATGGAATGTATAGCAATACAATCATATTTCTTGTATTGATTTTTGGACTAACGATTGCAAGTATTGTAAGTAAGGATAAAGGTTTCTCTGAAAATGAGAATCGTGTATTGGCAAGTAAACCTACCTTTACATGGGACACATTATTAGATGGAACTTATATCAGCAAGTATGAAACTTATATCACCGATCAGTTTGTATCACGAGATAGATGGATTGGCTTAAAAACGCGTGTAGAACTTGCCTTAATGAAAAAAGATATCAATGGCGTTTACTTTGGAAAAGATAATTATTTAATTGAAAAAGTAGACGTTGCGGATGTGGATAAAGAACAGGTTGACAAGAATACACAGCGTTTAGATAAATTTATCAAAAAGTATACCAGTCAGTTAGGAAAGGATCATGTATATGCAATGATTGTTCCTACAGCATTTGAAATTCTTTCAGAAAAACTGCCTCCTTTTGCTACTGGTTTTGATCAGGCAGCATACCTTGATAGACTAAAATCAGTGTTAGGTAGTAATTTTATTGATTTAAGAAATGAGTTAAATGAACATGATAAAGAGTATATCTTCTATCGTACCGACCACCATTGGACTACGCTTGGTGCTTACTATGCTTATATAGAATGGGCAAAAACAATGGGCATCACTCCGATGACAAAAGAGGAGTTTGACATTAAGATCGTATCCACGGACTTTTTAGGAACGATCTACTCCAAAGTAAATGTAAAGGTTCCAGCGGATACGATGGAAATCTATGATAGTGGATTCAATTATCAGGTGGAATACAATATGGATAAGAAGATCAAAGATACATTATATGAACTTAGTTATCTTGATACAAAAGATAAGTATTCTATGTATGTAAACGGAAACAATTCGTTTGTTGAGATTAACTCTGAGAATAAGAACGGTAAGAAGTTGTTAATTATTAAAGATTCATATGCTCACTGCTTTACGCCGTTTGCAGCAAACCACTTTGAGACAACTTATCTAGTAGATTTAAGATATCTGAATATGCCGATGTCAACAGTCATTGACCAGTATGGTATTACAGATGTTCTAGTTCTCTACAATGTTAACTCATTCATTAAAGATAAGAACTTATTAAATTTAGTTCGTTAAGGATATGATAAAAGGGGCTGTTTTTTCACAGCCCCTTTTTAAATTCAATCTGTCAAAAAAATTAGTTTGAAGAAATTCCTTGACTCTTACTACAAGCATATTGGCTTGCAGGATCTTCTGGTTTTGTGTTCGCTGCGATTGTTTCGCGAATTCTATTCTCAACAAGTTCTGCGATTTCGTGAGATTTCATTCCTTTATAATCTTCATAGTATAAAGGTTTTAGATAGTGAATCTGAACTGTTAACTTCTTTATTGAGTGCGTATCAAATGCTTTAAAGGAATCGATCAATGCAATTGGTACAATTGGACAACGTGCATTCATTGCGCTTTTAAAACTTCCACCTTTGAATTCCCCAATCAGGTTACCGTTACGACTTCTTGTCCCTTCGGCAAATATAACAAAATTCTCACCAGCCTTTACGCGATTGGTCATATTTTTGATTACTGTCATGGATTGGCGAATATCTTCGCGGTCAATAATCTCAGCCTGGAATAAACATATAATGTTGCGGAGTAAAAAGACATCTTTTACTTCCTTTTTCATGACAGTAACAAATGGCTTTTCGCAGGTTTCGATGATAGCCAAAGCATCAAACATTCCCTGATGATTCGGGAAACAGATAAATCCGTTCTCTTTTGGTATATTCTCCTGTCCGTGACATTCAACTTTTACCCGGCCACGTCGATTTACTTTTGGAACTAATCTATGCATCCATGCATAGCGTTCAAAACGGTCATGTTTTTCAATGTTACATAATGTGTGTAATTGCCACAGCCATAGTGGTAAGTTAAAGAAACTTCTAAGAAACATCAAAGCAATTCTTTTCATACGAATCCATCCCTTTTATGCGTTATTAGTTAAGTTCATACCCCTTTAACATCCGAGCGCGGCTTGGATGTCTTAATTTACGAAGTGCTTTTGCTTCAATCTGACGAATACGTTCACGAGTAACGTTGAATTCTTTACCTACTTCTTCTAACGTACGGCTTCTTCCGTCTTGTAGACCAAAACGAAGGATGAGTACACGTTGTTCACGATCTGTTAAAGTATCAAGTAGTTTACCGATCTGATCTTGAAGTACTGCATAAGAAGCTGCGTCTTCTGGTCCCATAATCGTGTCATCCTTAATAAAGTCGCCAAGGTGGCTGTCATCCTCTTCACCAATTGGTGTATCAAGTGAGATAGGATCAGCAGAAACTTTTAAGATTTCACGAACCTTTTCAATAGGAAGATTCATCGCATCTGCAAGTTCCTGTTCACTTGGTTCACGTCCGAGTTCCTGTAACAGATTACGGGAAACGCGGTAAGTTTTATTAATAACTTCTGACATATGAACTGGAATACGGATCGTACGGGATTGATCAGCAATGGAACGTGTGATCGCCTGACGGATCCACCATGTTGCATACGTACTGAATTTATAACCTTTACTATAATCAAATTTATCTACGGCTTTGATCAGACCTAAGTTACCTTCTTGGATCAGATCGAGGAAAGAAAGGCCGCGGCCAACATAACGCTTAGCAATACTTACAACAAGACGTAAGTTGGATTCTGCAAGAATTCTTTTTGCCATTGCGTCTCCATTTTCAATTTTTTTCGCTAACTCAATCTCTTCTGCTACGGAAAGAAGGGGATAGCTGCCGATTTCTTTTAGATACTGTTTTACAGGATCATCAGAGATTGTAGCTACCATAGCATTAAGATCTTCAGCTTCTGCGAGAACGTCAGCGTCATCTTCTAACTCAAGAAGGATGTCATCATCTGGTTCATCTTCATCAGTTGGATTTAAAACTACTATATTATTAGATTCTAAATATTCGTATATTTTATCAATCTGTCTTACGTTCAGATTTAATTCCTTAAAGAAATCGTTTACTTTACCTACTTCGATAACACCTTTATTATCATTGGCAAAAGCAACTAGTTCTTTTAAGCGTGCTTCAAAGCTGTTTACTTGTTCTTCCATCGGATGGACCTCCAGTATTTTCGTCTTGGGCGAAAAAAGTCACCAATCAACATTATAACATAGTATATGTCTAATTGGAATAAAATCTTTACGATTTTGATTATTATTATTTTCCTTTGTAAATCTTGAAAAAAGCCTAAAAAGTAGGAAATACTATATAAAATGGTAAATAAATGTAGTTAGCTGCGAGTTATTGACTCAATATCTTTCTTTTAGTATAATTTATGAGTCGATAAATTTATTGAATTACAAAAGAAAAAGAATTTCATCCTTACTATATGTAAGTTTGAAAAAAATAATGTACAATCTGAAGAAAGTATTGTTTTTACTGCTACATAAGAGTTCTTAGTTACCCCTAGTCTCTAAGATGTACGAGTGTAGAACGATGGTTAGAATACATAAGATAAAGTTCGGAAAAACCAAAGGCAAAAAACATACATAAGAAAAAAATAGTCACATAACAATCGATAAAAAGGACGATTTTGCAGAAACTAAAGTTGCTGTATCATCGTCTTTTTGTTTATCTTGCAAAGTCTGACAAAAACGTAAGAAGTTTCAAGAAAAAAATTGGAAACAGGGCTTAAAATAGCCTTGACAACGACACGTTTCGGAAGTATAATCAAAACTGCGCGCAATGTAGCGCATGTTATTTGTTGTGTCACATTCTTTTTGAAGTGACAACGCAGCGAAAGTCTGCATAAGCAACCACAAAACATCGAATACTTATCAGGAGGTGAAAAATTAATGCCAACATTCAACCAGTTAGTAAGAAAGGGCAGAAAAGTGGTGGAGAAGAAATCAACAGCTCCAGCATTACAAAAAGGATTTAACTCCTTACAGAAAAAAACTACAGACACATCCGCTCCACAGAAGAGAGGTGTTTGTACAGCAGTAAGAACAGCAACTCCTAAGAAGCCTAACTCAGCGCTTAGAAAGATCGCCAGAGTTCGTTTGAGCAATGGTATGGAAGTAACAAGCTATATCCCAGGTGAAGGACACAATCTTCAGGAGCATAGTGTTGTATTAATCAGAGGTGGTAGAGTAAAGGACCTTCCAGGTACAAGATATCACATCGTCAGAGGTACACTCGATACAGCAGGTGTAGCTAAGAGAAGACAGGCTCGTTCCAAATACGGAGCTAAGAGACCTAAAGACGCTAAATAATTTTTTTCTCATTACTAATTTCGTAGCTTAGGCTACATGGAATGCCGGGTTAATTTTTTATTTAAAGAACGACTTATACTCATGTGGTTGCGGTATGTTCGATTTTAAATACAGATATTAAACTAGCATGAACACAGTAATGTGAGTACCGTAGAATTAATGGTTACATGTAATCAGTAACCGCTATTAAGGAGGGAAGCAACGTGCCACGTAAAGGACATATACAAAAAAGAGATGTATTAGCAGATCCGATTTACAATAACAAGATTGTTACTAAGCTTATCAACAACATCATGCTTGATGGTAAGAAGGGAACTGCTCAAAAAATCGTATACGGCGCTTTTGAAAAGGTAGCTGAAAAATCCGGTAGAGACGCTATCGAAGTATTCGAAGAGGCTATGAACAACATCATGCCTGTATTAGAAGTAAAAGCTCGTCGTATCGGTGGTGCAACTTATCAGGTGCCAATCGAAGTTAGACCAGATAGAAGACAAGCATTAGCTCTTCGTTGGTTAACAATTTTCTCTCGTAAGAGAGGCGAAAAGACTCAGGTAGATAGACTTGCAGGAGAAATCTTAGATGCTGCAGCTAACACTGGATCCGCTGTTAAGAGAAAAGAAGATATGCACAAGATGGCAGAAGCAAACAAGGCATTCGCACACTATCGTTGGTAATCATCAACAAATTTGTCAGATGCTTCAGCGTTTGATCAACTTCTTTGATGATCTCAAAGGATATAAAACGAAGGTTTGTTCGACTTTTGAATATGAATTGTAATAGGTAGCCTTTTTGGCTATCTATTACGCAAATCTAGAAACTATTAGTTTGCAATTACAATAAGTAATTGTCATTAATAAGGAGGAAAAATCCTTGGCTGGAAGAGAATACCCATTAGAGAGAACAAGAAATATCGGTATTATGGCTCATATCGATGCTGGTAAGACAACTCTTACAGAGCGTATCTTATACTATACCGGTGTTAACTACAAAATTGGTGATACTCATGAAGGTACTGCTACTATGGACTGGATGGAACAAGAGCAGGAAAGAGGTATCACAATCACTTCAGCCGCTACAACATGTCATTGGACACAGGAATTCGAGCATAAGAAGAAACCGGGCGCTTTAGAGCACCGTATCAACATCATCGATACTCCTGGTCACGTAGACTTTACTGTCGAAGTAGAACGTTCTTTACGTGTACTTGATAGTGCGGTAGGTGTATTTTGTGCAAAGGGTGGTGTAGAACCACAGTCTGAAACTGTATGGCGTCAGGCAGACAAATATAATGTACCTAGAATGGCTTTCGTTAACAAGATGGACATCTCTGGTGCAAACTTCTTCAACGTAGTTGATATGATCAAAAAGAGATTAGGTAAGAACGCTGTTCCTATCCAATTACCAATCGGTAAAGAAGATAGCTTCATCGGTGTTATCGATCTTTTCGAAATGAAAGCATACTACTATCTTGATGATAAGGGTGACAAGATCGAAATCAAAGAGATCCCTGCAGATATGCAAGATCAGGCTGAAGAATATAGAGCAGCTATGATCGAATCTATCTGTGAAACAGATGACGAATTACTTGAAGGTTACTTAGAAGGTAATGAACCTTCTATGGATGAACTTAAGAAGGCTCTTAGAAAAGCAACAATCGCAGTAGAGATTATTCCTGTACTTTGCGGTAGTGCTTATAGAAATAAGGGTGTTCAGAAATTACTTGATGCTGTTATCGAATACTTACCAGCTCCAACAGACATCCCTGCTATTAAGGGTGTTGACGAAGATGGTAACGATGTTGTAAGACATTCTTCTGATGAAGAACCTTTCGCAGCATTAGCATTTAAGATTATGGCCGATCCATTCGTTGGTAAGCTTGCATTCTTCAGAGTTTACTCTGGTACATTAAACTCTGGTTCTTATGTATTAAATGCTACAAAGAATAAGAAAGAACGTGTTGGTCGTATCCTTCAGATGCATGCTAACAAGAGAGAAGATCTTGACAAAGTATACTCTGGTGATATCGCAGCGGCAGTAGGTTTCAAAGTAACAACAACTGGTGATACTATCTGTGACGAAAAGGCTCCTGTTATCCTTGAGTCTATGGAATTCCCAGAACCAGTTATCGACGTTGCAATCGAGCCTAAGACAAAAGCTGGACAGGATAAGATGGGTGAAGCTTTAGCAAAACTTGCAGAAGAAGATCCTACATTCCGTGTTCGTACTGATGAAGAAACTGGACAGACAATCATCGCTGGTATGGGTGAGCTTCACCTTGAAATCATCGTTGACCGTCTTCTTCGTGAATTCAAAGTGGAAGCTAACGTTGGTGCTCCTCAGGTTGCATACAAAGAAGGTATCACTAAAGCAGTTGATATCGATAGTAAGTACGCTAAACAGTCCGGTGGTCGTGGTCAGTACGGTCATTGTAAAGTTAAGTTTGCTCCTATGGATGTTAACGGTGAGAAGACATTCGAGTTCACTAACACTGTAGTTGGTGGTGCTATTCCTAAGGAATACATTCCAGCTGTTCAGGCAGGTATCGAAGAAGCTATGAAATGCGGTATCCTTGGTGGATTCCCTGTTCTTGGTGTTAGCGCTAACTGCTACGATGGTTCTTACCATGAAGTCGATTCTAATGAAATGGCATTCAAGATCGCTGGTTCTATGGCATTCAAAGATGCAATGCACAAAGCTGGCCCAGTATTACTTGAGCCTATCATGAGAGTTGAAGTTACAGTTCCTGATGATTACATGGGTGATGTTATCGGTGATATCAGCTCCCGTCGTGGTCGTATCGAAGGTACAGAAGACAACAATGGTTCTAAGATAATTCACGGATTCGTTCCATTGTCCGAAATGTTTGGTTACTCCACAACACTTCGTTCAAAGACTCAGGGTCGTGGTTCCTACTCCATGTTCTTCTCCACTTACGAGCAGGTTCCAAAGAGCGTTCAAGATAAAGTTCTTAGTAACAAAGAAAAATAATACAAGAAATACAACTTTTGTATAACTTGATAATGATTAATAACAATAGAACAAGTATCGACAAGATACCTGTTCTATTGAAATAAATGTAAGTCCTATATATTTTATGCTTGAAAATAATTAACTTTTCGAATATAATTAGGCTTATAAAGTGCTTTTTCTGCAATGCAGAGAGCTAGAGTGCGATTTCTTAGAGAAATAGGCATATCAATTATAAAATTATACGCTTCATGACAAGCGTAATAAAGGAGGACGTTTCAAAATGGCTAAAGCTAAGTTTGAAAGAACTAAACCACATTGTAATATCGGTACTATTGGTCACGTAGATCATGGTAAAACAACTTTAACAGCTGCTATCACTAAGACTCTTCATGAGAGATTAGGTACTGGTGAAGCTGTTGCATTCGAAAACATCGATAAAGCTCCAGAAGAAAGAGAAAGAGGTATCACTATCTCTACAGCTCACGTTGAGTACGAATCTAAAAAACGTCACTACGCACACGTTGACTGTCCAGGCCATGCCGATTATGTAAAGAACATGATCACTGGTGCTGCTCAGATGGATGGTGCTATCCTTGTAGTTGCTGCTACTGACGGTGTTATGGCTCAGACTAAAGAGCACATCTTATTATCCCGTCAGGTAGGTGTACCTTACATCGTAGTATTCATGAACAAGTGTGATATGGTTGATGATCCAGAATTACTTGAATTAGTAGAAATGGAAATCAGAGACTTATTAAATGAATATGAATTCCCAGGCGATGATACTCCAATCATCCAGGGTTCTGCTCTTAAAGCTCTTGAAGATCCAAACGGTCCTTGGGGCGATAAGATCATCGAATTATTCGACGCTGTTGACGAATGGATTCCAGATCCAGTAAGAGATACAGATAAGCCATTCTTAATGCCAGTCGAAGACGTATTCTCCATCACAGGTCGTGGTACTGTTGCTACAGGTCGTGTTGAACGTGGATGTCTTCATGTTTCTGACGAAGTTGAAATCGTTGGTGTTAAAGAAGAAACTCGTAAAGTTGTTGTAACTGGTATCGAAATGTTCCGTAAACTTCTTGATGAAGCTCAAGCTGGTGATAACATCGGTGCTTTATTACGTGGTGTTCAGAGAAACGAAATCGAAAGAGGACAGGTTCTTTGTAAACCAGGTAGCATCACTTGCCACAAGAAATTTACAGCTCAGGTTTACGTATTAACTAAAGACGAAGGTGGACGTCATACTCCATTCTTCAACAACTACAGACCACAGTTCTACTTCAGAACAACTGACGTAACTGGTGTTTGTAACTTACCAGAAGGCACAGAAATGTGTATGCCTGGCGATAACATCGAAATGACTATCGAATTAATTCACCCAATCGCTATGGAACAGGGTCTTGGATTCGCTATTCGTGAAGGTGGACGTACAGTAGGTTCAGGTAAGGTTGCTACAATCGTAGAGTAATTCTCGATTATTAAGCAATTTACTAGTTGATTATATAATTATGTATCTTAATATAGATATTTGTGTTTAAGCGGTCGAAAGCCTCTCATCATCTCTTTGTGGATGTTGAGGGGCTTTTTTTATCCTCATAAAGGGAATTTTCTGTTGAAGTTACTTCTACGTACATGCTATAATAAAATTATTATAATGCTCAAATAAATATCTTTAGAGGGAATGGTGTCAATAGATGATAAGAGAACAAAAAAGTAGAAGAATATTTGTACATATTGGCTTAGTAATTGGACTAAGTATATGTGTTATTCTTGTCTTCTTGTTTTCTATCAAAGGACTTTTACTATCGGAATCAAAGCAGTGTTTATCGGAGTTAAATACGAATGGTAAGAAGATATTAGAAGAAAATTTTGAACTTGTTTCCTTGGAACAAAACCAAGAAATGTTGGTTTTAAAAGATAATAACGATAAAAATTATTTCAATCATGAAGTTTATAGTTACATAATAAATGATACTAATCAAATCATAGGAGTATTTAGCGATAGTGCTAAGGACATCTTAAATGATAATAATCAGAGTTTAGGGGATTTTCTAAAGGGACAGGATAAGGTAGTTGTAAGCCAGAGATTATTAGAGGATGGAAGTCAAGTTGTTCAATATAATATGCCGAATGGAAAAGCGGTTTATGCTGCGATTGACCAAGTCAATCCTGTAATGAATGGATTAATTATAACAATTGTGAGCAAAGAGCTTGTCATGAAGGAAATCAACTCTATTTATCGGATTGCGATTATAATTGTAATCTTAGCTATAGTGGTTATAATCTTGGCCTTAATTTATAGTTTTCATAAAAAGCGCAGCGCAATCTGGAAACAAAAGAAGAGCGGAAAACCGGATCAGATTACGGGTTTGATACAGTATTCTATTCATAAAGCAATTGCTCAGAAGTATATTAATGCTGAAATATATCGGTATGCCTATGTTTCTTTTGATATCGATAAGTATACACTGATTTCTGAGTTAAATGGGAAAGGCTATTGTGATTATTTACTCAAAGGAGTTGCCAAGATTGTATCGGATCATATTCAGGAAAATGAAACTTTTGCACGGATTCAAGAGGATGTCTTTGGGATGTTATTAATTTATGATGATGAACTAAGATTTCGGCAAAGACTGATTCGAATACTAAAACATGCCGGAGAAATTCCAATGGTAGGGAATAACTTTTGTAATATTACATTCCATAGCGGTGTATGTATTGTAGGAAAAGAGACAGATATTGATCGAATCATTTCACGTTCAAGAAAAGCAAGAATGGGAATGGGTATACAGACAATTGGCAATATCAATTTCTATCAGAATAAGGCGAATAAGGCAAATGAATATCATAAGATTGTAAAGGATATTTCAGATGCAATCTATTACAATCAGTTTATCGTATATATGCAGCCAAAATATAAGATTGATTCCGAAGAGATTGTAGGTGCAGAAGCGCTTGTTCGATGGAATCATCCGAAAAACGGTTTATTATCACCGAGTGTTTTCCTGCCATTGCTTGAGGAATGTCAGATGATCACACAAGTCGATATGTATGTATTAGCAAGGATGTGTGAAAATATGAAAAACTGGATAGAACAGCAGAGAAAAGTAGTACCGGTTTCAATTAATCTATCAGCAAAACATTTAGAAGATAAAGAGTTTGTAGGGAATCTTATTCGTATTGTGGATAGTAATCATATACCTCATGAGTTGATCGAATTGGAATTTCCAGAGTGTACGGTATGTGAAAAACAAGAGATTTTAATCGAAGTCATGACGAAATTAGCAAAACTAGGGTTTGTACTATCGGTTGATAACGTTGGAACTGGGTCAGCTGCACTTCACATGTTAAATCAGTTACCAATTCAGGTGATCAAGATTGATAAGGGATTGATTAAAGATTTAGAGGATGAAGAGTTTTCAGACAAGGATCGTACTATTGTAATGCACATTATTTCCTATGCAAAGAAAAAGAATTTAGAGGTTGTTGCAGAGGGAGTAGAAACAAAAGGACAGCGTGATCTCTTGCTAGAACAAAAATGTGATGTCATTCAGGGCTTCTATTATCAAAAGCCAATGCCATCGGAAGAATTTGAAAAACTAATATAAAAGGGGCTGTGAAACAACAGCAGATGAACATCAGAGTCGTTGAAGCATATTAGAATTTGGCTGCCTGTCCCTTACTTACATCCTTAGCCAAATTCTAATATGCTTCAACGACTCTCTACTCATTTTTGCTTTTATGTTTCACAGCCTTTTTCTGTTATTAAAAGTTGCTATCCATAAGGGATTGATGTAGTTTACGGCGAAAATAAACATTACCAAGTACTCTTATCATAAACATAATAAAGAGTATTGCAACGGGGGTAAAAGAAAGTAGCTGAAAAGAATCCAAATTGTTCAACTCTCGCCGTTGCCATAAAAATAGAAGTAGAAATACAAAGAAATAAGAAAGAGAGCTACATTGATATTTTATGTAAGTATAATTATATTTTTTCGATAACAATGGAAGAACCATGCCTTTATGGTTTGATGCATTATGTTGAAAGATAGGTATAAACAAAAACGGAAGGAAATTATTTGCTGCTAATATATAAAAGGCAGGAATGCTGTCGCGATTGATCAAGATCGCTGTAACTATAAAGAGAATAAGCATAATACTGCCAACATTTTTGGAAATATTAATAGAATGGTACTTGCTGATTCGAATTAACTGAAGATCCATCGCATTTTGCTGTTCAGTTGATTGATTATTAATAAAATGTTTCATTATTGACCTCCAGTAAAAGATATTGCTTATTAATTATAATAACATGTCGAAAAAGAAAAACAAAGAAGAAAGTAGTGTTTAATTATAAGATTCATGTCGATATATACATTGTACATGCTTTTTCGCATTTTTCAACGATAGTGACATGTATATAGTCAATATTTATCCTAAATTTACATGGAGGTGGGTAGAATGGTAATCCAGAACAGTAAAGTTGGAATGTATGCAACCTATCAATATTCCAACAAAGCTTTAAGTTCTGTTGCCTATACGAGCTGGGGAAATGTCATAAACCAGGTTCAAGATCAATCAGTTTCTACATTACCCTCAGCTACGGATAGCGCACAGGATAAGAGCGACAAAACCAAAGAAGAAAACCAATCTGAAAAAGTATTTCAGTTGGTACAGGGATCAAAAGGAATTCAGAAAATTATCATGGATTTAAAGTCAGAACCCTCATACGAAGGCATTGACCGATTAGAACATGATAGTCTAAAGAATCTATTTGAATTACTTTTCCTGGAAGGCGATACAAAAAAAGTATCTGCTCAAGAAATGTTTGAGAGGCTTCTGGCATCATATCGCATGAAGGTGGATAAAATACTAGAAAACCTAAAGGACTATAGGTTTGAAGGGTATGGAATATCCAATCAAATACCAAGCGTCAAAGAAGTTTGGGGACAGGAAGTGGTACTTGAAGATTTCTATCAGGAAAGTGAACAAACTTGTTTTTCTTCGACGGGTACTGTAAGGACACCAGATGGAAGAGAGATAGAATTTAATGTGCAAGCAACGATGTCTCGCAGCTTTTTGTCTTATTCGAAAGCAAGCATTAATTACGTCTCGGCTAGTCTAGTGGACCCACTTATCATAAATTTGACAAATGATACAGCTAAAGTGTCAGATCAGAAATTCTTATTTGACATAGATGCAGATGGTACGATAGATAATATCTCATTGTTAGCAAGTCATTGTGCGTTCTTGGCGTTGGACAAGAATAACGATGGAAAAATTAATGATGGCAGCGAATTGTTTGGAACAAAGACAGCGGATGGCTTTGGGGAATTGGCTGTTTTCGATATGGACAACAATGGGTGGATTGATGAGAATGACGAAATTTTCAATCATCTACGTATTTGGCATAAAGATGAAAATGGAAATGATGAATTAATTGCACTTGGAATTGCAGGAATTGGAGCAATTTATTTAGGCAATCGAGAAACTAGATTTTCTCTTAATAATAAGACGACCAATGGGACGAATGGTATGGTGCAGGAAACCGGATTATTTCTACGAGAAGATGGGACTGCAGGTACAATACAACACGTAGATTTCGCAAAAGAATCTGCGTGATTGAATAATATTTGTCGTACTGAATCGAAAAAAGTGTTATAAGGAAAAGTTTTGAAAATTTCCTTTGAAAATTTCGTAAAAGACGTTTATAATATAATAGAATATGTTTAGACTTGATATTAGGATAAAATAATAGATAATAGACGAATTTTTGGAATTTTGAAAGGAGAATTACAATGTTAGGTAGTGACATCGGAATTGATTTAGGAACCGCGAGTGTCTTAGTATATATAAAGGGAAAAGGCGTTGTATTAAAAGAGCCTTCAGTAGTTGCATTTGATAGAGATACCAACAAGATTAAAGCAATCGGAGAAGAAGCTCGTTTAATGCTCGGTAGAACTCCAGGTAACATTGTTGCAGTACGTCCTTTAAGACAGGGCGTTATTTCTGATTATACAGTAACTGAAAAAATGTTAAAATATTTTATTCAGAAAGCAGTTGGTAAGCAGCGTTTCCGTAAGCCAATCATCAGCGTATGTGTACCAAGTGGAGTAACAGAAGTTGAGAAAAAGGCAGTCGAAGATGCAACTTATCAGGCAGGTGCAAGAGATGTAGCAATTATCGAAGAACCAATCGCAGCAGCAATTGGTGCAGGAATCGATATCTCAAGACCTTGTGGAAATATGATTGTTGATATCGGTGGTGGTACATCAGATATTGCTGTAATTTCTTTAGGTGGAACAGTTGTATCAACTTCCATTAAGATTGCAGGCGATGACTTTGATGAAGCAATCGTTCGATATATGCGTAAAAAGCATAATTTATTAATTGGTGAAAGAACTGCAGAAGATATTAAGATCAAGATTGGATCTGCTTACCGCAGACCAGAAGTAGTTGCAATGGATGTTCGTGGACGTAACCTTGTAACGGGTCTTCCAAAAACAATCTCTGTAACTAGTGAAGAAACAGAGGAAGCTTTAAGAGAGACTACTTCACAGATCGTAGAAGCAGTTCATAGTGTGTTAGAGAAAACTCCACCAGAATTAGCAGCAGATATCGCAGATCGCGGTATTGTCTTAACTGGCGGTGGATGTTTATTATACGGTTTAGAGGAATTAATCGAAGAAAAGACTGGTATCACAACAATGACAGCAGAAGATCCAATGACAGCTGTTGCAATTGGAACTGGTAAATTCGTTGAATTTTTAAGTGGTCGTAAAGACTGATAAACGAAGATGTTAGTTGTTGGTATGATATCAGAGCTTGGTTGATAATGAAAGGAGCAGCATATGGTTAGAGGTCTATATACGGCTTGGACCGGTATGTCAAATGAACAAAAAAGATTGGATATTATCTCAAATAATCTTGCTAATTCAGCAACCGTTGGATATAAGAAAGAAGGAGTTACCAATCAATCTTTTGATGAAGTACTAACAATGAGAGTTCGCGATAACTCCAATAAAGCAGGGGATAGTTCTATGGTTGGAACTATGTCACTTGGTGTGAAACTTGGAGAAGTTTATACGGATTATTCTCAGGGTTCTCTTCGTGAGACTGGGAATACGTATGATCTTTCCATGGAGGGAAACGGATTTTTTACGTTATCAGTTGTAGATAAAAATGGAAATGAGAATACAAGATATACTCGATCCGCACAGTTTGTGATGGATAAAGAGGGGTATATCGTTGATGTTAACGGTAATCATCTGGTAAGTGAAAGTGGAAAACTTCAGGTACCTACCGACGCAGGGAAGGTAATGATTGATGTCGATGGGTCTGTATATGCAGATGGACAGTTAGTCGATAAACTAGTTGTAAAAGACTTTGAAGACTACGACTATCTTAAGAAATATGGCGATACTATGTACAGTGCAGAACAAGGTGCGCAAGAAATTGATGCAAAGGGTTCTGTACGACAGGGATTTACAGAACAGTCCAATGTTAATGTTGTAAATGAAATGGTGAATCTGATTGCGATCACGCGTGCTTATGAAGCAAATCAAAAAGTGATCCAGTCAATTGATGGTACATTAGAATTAGCAGCAAATTCAGTTGGTAAGCTTTAGGACAACCCTAGGAGGTAGATAAACATATGATGAGAGCTTTATGGACCGGAGCTTCCGGAATGACATCACAGCAGACTAATCTTGATACAATTTCAAATAATTTTGCAAATATAAACACAGCAGGATATAAGAAAGAAGAGACTCAGTTTTCTTCTTTGTTATATCAAAAAATACAGACAAAAACTACGGATGCACAAGGAAATCCTAAACCAGTAGTTGCTCAAGTGGGTTCTGGAGTTAGAACGAATGGAATCGTATCCATATTCAAACAGGGACCATTAAATGAGACGCAGAATGACTGGGATTTTGCAATCGAAGGAAATGGATTCTTTATGATCCAGGATGCAGATGGAGAAACAGCATATACAAGAAATGGTTCCTTTCAGTTAGCTATAGGTTCTGATGGACTTACATTAGCTACTGCCGACGGTTGTCGTGTTTTAGATACAAAAGGAAAACCAATCACATTTGCGAATGGTACGGATGCATCTAAGATCAAAGTTGATGAATTTGGTAACTTTATGTATCCAGATAACAATGACGTACTACAGAAACTTGACATGCAGATCGGACTTGCCCAGTTTAATAATACCTCTGGGTTAGAAAAAGCTGGCCAGAGTTTGTATTATGCAACGGAAGCGTCTGGAGAAGCACGTTTAGAAGCAGATGATACGAATTTAAAGGCAAGTAAAGTACATTCTGGTTATTTAGAGGGCTCTAATGTAGACACTGCAAATGAAATCGTGAATCTGATCGTCGCTCAGAGAGCTTACGAGATGAATTCAAAGACAATTACTGCAGCAGATGAGATGTTGCAGCAGGCGAATAACCTTAGAGGATAACTCTAGAAAGGGCGTAGCGTATGAGCATTCGTGTTGGTAGTGAATCAAGTTTTTATAATGCCGCTGCACAATCGACAAGTACATCAAAAACATCCAAAGTAGAGAGTGATTTGGAGGCTAAACTTGCAGGCAACTTAAAGAATGCATCCGACGAAGAACTTATGGATGCATGCAAGAGTTTTGAAAGTTACCTGGTAATGCAAGTTATGAAACAGGTAAAAGAAACGGTTGCTAAGAGTGAAGAAGAGGAAGGCGACTACATGAACTACTTTGGTGATATGTTATATGAAAAGTATGCAGAGGACATAACAGAGTCAGGAAATCTTGGAATTGCGCAGCAGTTATATGAAGCAATGAAGAGAAACCAGCAATAAAAATCAGTAGGTTTGGTATAGGGTGTTGCAAAGGATTGAGAAACAATCTTGCCACACCCTTTTTCGATAGTTCGAATTATTTATGTTTGAGGGAGAGTTATGGCAGAACAATTAGAAGGTTATGTAGAAAGAATCGTATTCCGAAATAGCGAAAATGGATATACTGTTATGAGTCTCGTAAATGACGATGATGAGATTACATGCGTAGGTATCTTTTCATTTATTAATGAAGGTGAGTATCTAGCATTAACAGGAACATATACAGATCATCCGATGTATGGCTCTCAATTTGCAGTGACTTCCTATGAGATCAAAGAACCAGAAGATCTGATGTCAATGGAACGATATCTTGGTTCAGGAGCCATCAAAGGTGTTGGAACTGCATTAGCGGCAAGAATCGTTCGAAGGTTTAGGGAAAATACATTTAAGGTGATTGAATCAGAACCGGAGCGCTTATCTGAGGTAAAGGGAATCAGTGACAAAATGGCTCGCGAGATTTACCGTCAGTTTTCGGAAAAACGTGAATTACGAAATGCAATGATCTTTTTACAAAAGTATGGAATTTCATTAAACCTTGCCGTTAAAATCTTTAACCAATACGGGGAACGAATGTATTCAATTATTCAAGAAAATCCATATCGTTTGGCAGAGGATATCAATGGTGTTGGCTTTAAAGTTGCAGATGAGATAGCAACCAAAGTAGGGATTCGTTCAGATTCAGATTATCGTGTTCGAGCAGGCATTTTATATATACTGTTACAGGGGGCAAATAATGGGCATGTATATTTGCCGAAAAATGTACTGATATCAAAGACCTGTGAGACTTTATGCGTCGATGCAAAAGCGGTTGAACGCCATCTAATGGGTTTGGCAATTGAAAAGAAAATCGTAGTAAAAGAAGCGGAACCAGAACCTCAGGTATATAGTTCCATTTATTATTATACTGAACTGAATACAGCAAGTATGCTCCATGATCTAAATATCACCTATGATATTATGGAAACACAGATCAGTACTCGACTAGCTAATATTGAGAAAGATTCAAAAATCGAGTTGGATGAGATGCAGCGTCAGGCAGTCTTTGAAGCAGTGCGCCATGGCTTGCTGATTGTTACCGGTGGTCCTGGTACTGGTAAGACAACAACGATCAATACGATCATCAAATTCTTTGAAGCAGAAGGAATGGAGATATTATTAGCAGCACCAACCGGTCGTGCAGCAAAACGTATGAAAGAGACGACTGGCCGTGAGGCATCTACAATTCACCGTATGCTAGAAATCAGTAAGGGAATGGATGATAAAGAAGGAAGGATGATGTTCGAACGTAATGAGTCGAATCCATTAGAGACCGATGTAATCATCGTAGATGAGATGTCCATGGTGGATATTTCATTAATGCATTCCCTTTTAAAAGCAGTTCCTGTTGGAACTCGTTTGATCTTAGTAGGTGATGTGGATCAGCTTCCAAGTGTAGGACCTGGTAATGTATTAAAAGATATCATTAATTCTAGGGTATTTTCAGTAGTAAAACTGACAAAAATTTTCCGTCAGGCAACCGAAAGTGATATTATTATTAATGCGCATAAGATCAACTCGGGTGAACATATCATTATGGATAATAAGAGCAAAGATTTCTTCTTATTAAAGAGAGATGATGTTAATGTCATTACAAGCGTGATCATTCAGCTCGTACGCGACAAGATGCCAAAGTATGTGGATGCTTCTGTATTTGATATTCAAGTGCTGACGCCAATGCGTAAAGGGGAGCTTGGTGTGGAACGATTAAATCAGGTGTTACAGCAGTATCTAAATCCACCAGATGACAAGAAAAAAGAAAAAGAGTATATGAGTACCATTTTCCGAGAAGGTGATAAGGTAATGCAGATCAAGAATAATTATCAGATTACTTGGGAAACGAAGAGTCGATATGGAATTACAATGGATAGCGGTACTGGTGTATTTAATGGTGATACTGGGCGAGTTCGTGAAATTAATCTATTTGCAGAACAGATGACCGTAGAGTTTGACGAAGGCAGACTGGTGGAATATCCATTTACACAGTTAGAAGAATTAGAATTAGCGTACGCCGTTACCATCCATAAATCACAGGGTAGTGAGTATCCGGCAGTAGTACTTCCAATCTTAAGTGGACCACGTATGCTATTTAACCGAAATCTGTTATATACAGCCGTAACACGTGCGAAACAGTGTGTAACTATTGTTGGAAGTGAATCTATGGTGCAAAATATGATTGATAATGTCAGCGAGTTGAAGAGATATTCTGGACTTTGCGATAGGATTATGGAAAGAAATACGTGCATGTAGAAATATTATGTTGTATAATATAGTTTACAGATAGTAGCAATATTGAGTTGTTACTAATCAGAATAATATAATGGAGGGTAACTCTCATGAATAAAACGGTATTAGTTATTATGGCTGCAGGAATTGGTAGCAGATATGGTGCAGGAATCAAACAATTAGAGAAAGTTGGACCTAGTGGTGAGATTATCATGGATTATTCTATCTATGATGCAATTGCTGCAGGCTTCGATAAAGTTGTTTTTATTATACGTCACGACTTAGAGAAAGATTTTAAAGAAATCATCGGTAATCGTATTGCAAAACATATTGAAGTTGAGTATGTTTATCAGGAATTAGATAAGTTACCAGCAGGTTTCTCAGTTCCAGCAGATCGTAAGAAACCTTGGGGAACTGGTCAAGCTATTTTATGCTGTAAGGACGTTGTGAAAGAGCCATTTGCGGTAATCAACGCAGATGATTACTATGGAAAAGAAGGCTTCCTTAAGATTAATGAGTTCTTAAAGAATGTAGATGTTACAAAGAATACTTACGCTATGGCAGGCTTTGTTTTAGGAAACACGTTAAGTGATAATGGTGCAGTTACTAGAGGTGTTTGCAGTGTAGATGACAAAGGATACTTAACAGACGTTGTTGAAACTTTCGGAATTGAAAAGAAGGGCGATGCTTGTGTAGGTAAAGATGGAGCAGGTAATGAGGTTACAATTCCTGTTGATTCTTCTGTATCTATGAATATGTGGGGCTTTACACCTAGCTTCTTAAATGAATTAGATACTGGTTTCGTTAGCTTCTTAGAAGGATTGAAACCAGAGGATATCAAGGCAGAATATTTATTACCAACTGTAGTTGGCAATATGTTAAAAGAAGATAAAGCTACAGTTAAAGTTTTAAAGACAAACGATAAATGGTTTGGTGTTACTTATCATGAAGATAAAGCATCTGTAGTTGAATCAATTAAGTCTTTAGTTGCACAAGGGAAGTACCCAAGCAAGCTATTTTCTTAATTCTTATAAGGTATGACAAGTTCAAGAATTTCCATAATGGATATTGTCTTTCCAAGACGGTGTCCATTATGCAATGAAATTGTAATACCAAAGGAGGAAAAGGCATGCAAACAGTGTGTAGAAAAATTACCTGTTATTACAGGATCTCGTTGCAAGCGGTGTAGTAAACCAATTGAACTTGAAGAGCAAGAATACTGTTTTGACTGCATCAAGTCAACGAGACATTATGAAAAAGGATTTTCTGCTTTTTTATATGAGGGTTCTATCAAGAAGTCTTTGATGGATTACAAGTTTCGAGGATTAAAGCAATATGCTGAGTTTTATACTGAGCAGATGATTTTTCATATCGGGTCGGAGTTAAGGAAGCTTAAGGTTGATTGTATCATACCGGTTCCACTTCATAACAGAAAGATGCGAATGCGAGGGTTTAATCAGGCAGAACTATTAGCACGGGGAGCCTCAGAGTTCTTAGGAAGCCCTCTTATAAATGATATTTTAATTCGTACAAAATATACAATTCCTCAGAAGAAACTGGATGATAAAGAACGGTTACATAATTTATTACAAGCATTTACAACAATTAAGGAAAAAGAATTTCAAATAATTGATAAGAAAATACTAATTATTGACGATATATATACTACAGGAAGTACTATAGAGGCTTGTGCCGACGTTTTGTTAAAAGCTGGCTGTAGAAGTGTCTACTTTGCCACAGTATGCATAGGAAAAGGATTTTAGGAGGAACGTATATGGAGGTTAGAAACTGTAGAAATTGCGGTCGCTTATTTAATTATATTGGTGGAGCACCATTATGCCCATCATGTACGAGAGAATTGGATGAGAAGTTTAGCGTAGTAAAGGAATATATTTATAATAATCCTAAGGCGAGCATTCAAGAGATATCTGATGATAATGATGTTAGCATTCAACAGATCAATAAGTGGATACGTGAAGAACGTCTATGTTTCTCTCAAGATTCTGTAGTCGGAGTTAACTGCGAGAATTGTGGAGCAATGATTCGTACTGGCCGTTTCTGTCCTGTTTGCAAAGAGAAACTGGCATCTTCTTTAGGAAATGCTTATCAGCGTCATACGGAACCAGTACAGAACAAGGATCAAAGAGATAATCCAAGAATGAGATTCTTAGATAGCTAAAGTGAAAGAGCTGTGAAAAAACAACAAAAAAAACAATGAGGAGAGAGGCAGTGAATCATATTAGGATTTGGCTGCCTTTCCCTTTCATACATCCTTAGCCAAATGTGATTCACTGCCTCTCTCCTCGTTTTTTTTGCTGTTTTTCACAGCCTATTTTATAATTGAATTAAGTAATTAAATCTTGCGGATTCCATCTTTCTCAATCGTAATCTTATTCTCTTTTAGTAAATGTCCGATGGCACGTTTAAATGCATTCTTAGAGAGTTTAAACTCTTTCTTTAAAACTTCAGGATCAGACTTATCATGGTATGGTAAATATCCGTTATTGGCTAACAATTTGTTATAAATTTGTTCTGCATCAATATCAAGTTGGATATAAGTCTTTTCACGAAGACTTAAGTCAAGTTTTCCATCTGCCTGTACGAGTGTAACGCGTGCAGTTACGGTTTCGCCTGGGATAAGCGGTTGATGTAATTCTTTGTTTGGAATTAAAGCAGAGTACTTATTGTCAACGGCTACGAATGCCCCGAATGCTGGAATAATCTCATAGACGATTCCTGTTACTTTATCATCTTTCTGATAGTTAGAATCCGTAGACAGTTTTTCATATATCTTCATAGTTGCGCTTAGACGTTTGGATTTATCAATATATAAACTTACCAATACGTTTTCTCCAACGGTTAGCTCTCTTGTTTGTTCCTTAAATGGTAAGAAAAGATCTTTCACGATTCCCCAGTCAAGGAAAGCACCAATGTCAGTTACATCTTTAACTTTTAATACATTGACTTGTCCAAGTTCAAGATTTGGTTTCATGCAGGTTGCAATTGGACGATCCTCAGAGTCCTTGTAAACGAAGACTGTAAATTTATCTCCAACTTTTGTGTGTTCCGGAACTTGGCTTTTTGGCAGTAATATCGTCTCATTTTTCTTAGCCTCATCCTTTGCATCGTAGAGGTAGACACCAAACTCTGTTGTTTTTACTACTTCTAATTCTTGTGTTTTTCCTAATTGAATCATATTTTTTTCCTTTCATAAATGGTAATTCGAAATATTTTAGCTTTTAAACGAAACAATCACATATGGATGTTTCTGTTCATCGGCTAATACCACAGTAATCTGTGAGTCTTCTATATGAAGGAGAGGATAAATGGTATCTCCTAATAAAGCAGATTTACGGTAGTCAGCACGAACTTGTTTGATCTGGAATTCTGCGGGTACATAGTCTTGTGCAAGACGTATGTATTGACTGTTATTTACGTGATGAAACATATCAAGTAAAGATGTCGTCACTACGAACGGTGAAGCCGAAATCAAAGATTTTGGAATGTGAAGTTTACGATCGCAGTATTCCATTGGATAAGGAGGTTCCAGTACATAAGCAAACGTATCAGAATCTTGTATTCTCGCAGGATGATGTTGTTCGGTATCCATGAGTACCCAAATGGAATTGGCTACAGCAGCAACATTTTTTTGCTCATCTAGTAGGATAAAATTTCGATATCCGTACATACTTTTAAATTCATAGGCCCATGTTCCAACGGTAATCTTTTCATTCACGGATGGAAAACGGTTGATTTCAAGTTGCCAGGAACACATGATCCAAGCACGATGAATTTTATTCCAATAACTAATACCAACCCCAACATCTTCGGAATGAAATGTGCTGCAATCCTGAAAATAATTAATAATGGAAGCAGGCGTCATCATTTTACGGTAATCGGTTTCACTATATCTTACTCTACTGTCAAAACTATACATGGTAGCTATCCTCCGTATAATTATCCTATATCATAAGTATCAATATTTTAATTATAACACGTTTTTTGGTTTAATAATACTGATTAAAGAATGAATTGTTAAATTCATTGCAGAAATGTTGTTTCATGTTATAATAATGGAAATGGAACGTAAAAAGGAGAAATGTATGAATAGTCGATATCAAGAGGTGAACATTGTTTTCTTGATTACAACAGTAGTTGTAGTAGCTGCAGGTTTTTTACCGTTGGGTAGGATGTTTCCTAATTATGCTATGATTTTTATCGTTTCCCAATTGATCATTTTTTTACCGACATTCGGATATGTGATATGGTCAAAGCAGAGATTTACACAAGCGATTGGAATGAAAAGGATATCACTATCGAATGCTGTCTTATTAATAGCTTTTGCATTCTGTACACAGTTTGTAATGAACTTAATCAATGCAATCTCAATGATATTTGCTAAAAATGAGATATCAAATGTAGTTATGGGTGCTGCAGAAAAAAATCCTTTTTTCATAACATTATTGTGTGTTGCCATAATACCAGCAATACTAGAAGAAAGTATTTATCGTGGGATTTTCTATCACGAGTACCGTAAAGTAAATCCGTTGGCTGGAGCACTTTTAAGTGGCTTATTATTCGGTTTACTACATGGTAATCTGAATCAGTTTTCTTATGCTTTTTGTATGGGATTCATCTTTTCCTTGGTAGTTGAGGCAACGGACTCCATACTATCCACTATGATCATTCATTTTATCATCAATGGTACTTCTGTAGTTCTGGTATATTTACTGCCAAAAATACAGGAATTGGGCCAAAATTATGGTTATGATCTAACAACACAGAGTGGCGTGGAAACGGTTGATTTTACATTGGGTGCAGTATTACACACATATGGACCATCAGCTGTTATCTTTGGAATTGCAGGATTTGTTTTATTCCGAACGATTGCAAAGAATTGCGGGCGATGGGAGCATATTAAAGAGATATTTAGGAACAAGGGAAATGTATCGGGTTGGAAGCTGTTTACGGTCCCACTCATCATAGCGATTGTATTTTGGATTGTTAACATGGTTGGAGCAGAATTTATGCCAATATAAGAGAAAGAGCATTGTAAATTTTCATTTAGCAATGCTCTTCTTTTATTGGCTGTTTTGGTATGATATAATTGATATAATGTTTATTTTAAATGTGAGCAAGATTTAATTAAAAAATAGATTTCAGTATAGGAGGAAGTTATGAGCGATCCATTGTATGATGTAGTGATTATAGGTTCTGGCCCAGCTGGTCTTTCTGCAGCAATTTATGCTACACGTGCCGAACTTAATGTGTTAGTAGTTGAAAAAGAGGTGATGAGTGGAGGACAGATCCTCAATACATACGAAGTTGATAATTATCCAGGATTGCCAGGAATCAGTGGCTATGATCTTGGAGCAAAATTCAAAGAACATTGTGATAAATTAGGTGTTGTTTCTATGGAGGATGAGGTTACAAAGCTTGAATCAAAGGAACAGAATAAGTTAGTTTATTTAGCAAGTGGGAAAACTATATCAACAAAAACGATCATTATTGCAACTGGTGCAAGAAATCGTATGTTAGGGGTTCCTGGAGAAGAGGAATTAAGCGGTATGGGAGTATCTTATTGTGCTACCTGTGACGGGGCTTTCTTTAAGAATAAGGTAGTTGCTGTAATTGGTGGTGGCGATGTTGCTGTTGAAGATGCGATTTTCCTTGCTCGTATCTGTAAAAAGGTTTACGTGATCCATCGTAGAGAGGAGTTTCGAGCTGCAAAGACATTATCCACATGTTTATCTAACCTTGATAATGTAGAAGTACTTTGGAATCAGAAGGTAACTAGCATTGAAGGTGAAGATATGGTTCGAGCAATTCTTTTACAGGACACAAAGACAAAGGAAGAGTCACAAATTCCAGTGGATGGAGTATTTATTGCGGTTGGTACACTGCCGAATTCGGCGATTGTGAGTGGAATTGTCGAGTTGGATCCATCCGGATATATTGTAGCTGATGAAACATGCAAAACAAGTGTACGCGGAATCTTTGCAGCAGGGGATGTACGTACCAAGCAGCTTAGACAGGTGGTTACTGCAGCAGCGGATGGTGCGAATGCAATTTCGAGTATTGAGGATTATATTATTCAAAATAAGTAAGAATAGATATTTTCTGGATAGGTAAATTCTCTTATTCAACATTTTGACACAAGAATAACCGAAGGAACGACAAAAGGTTTAATTATATTCTGATAATTGGTATAATGTAGAGAAAATATAGAAAAAATATAGAAAAAAATTATTTTCCGAAAATATATTGACTTTCATAGGTTTATGCAGATTGCACAATAGGACTGCAATAAATGGATATATTTGTAAAAAAATAAAAAATGTTAATATTTGTAAGTTAATATTTATCCACAATGAAAGGCATGATTTTTATACATTTTCAAAGTTATACACCAAGTTATCCACATTATCCACAGTGATAGTCCACAAATGAATTGTGTATGAAATGTGTCAAGTTCGAATATCTGTTTTGTATGGTATGCGAAATTCTATGAAAGGACAATTTTTTTGTATAAAGTACTTGACAAGTATATTGTCGGATAAAAGAGAACAATATTTGTAAATAATGTCGAAAAGTACAAATATAAAAAGAATTATAATAAATTTGGAAAAAAGCAAATAATGCAGTCGACAATATTCGTCTTCTGGTTGTCGTTTTCGGAATAATAGTAGTGAAAAGCTTGAGTTTAATTTTTTATTGTGGTATAATAAGGATAACATATTAACGACGAAGGCAACATTTCGGCGATGTGTGTGAATATCAGACGATAAGGAGTTGGTCAATATGCGTTATATTATTAGCGGAAAAAATATCGATGTCACTGAGGGCTTAAAGAGTGCGATATATGATAAGATTGGTAAACTTGAAAGATACTTTACACCGGAGACAGAAATACATGTCACTTTAAGCGTTGAGAAAGACAGGCAGAAAATCGAGATTACAATTCCTATGAAAGGTAATGTCGTCCGAGCAGAACAAGTTAGTACTGATATGTATGCTTCCATTGATTTAGTGGAAGAGGTAATCGAAAGACAATTAAGAAAATACAAAAATAAACTTATTGAGATGAAACAGACTGCATCGAATTTTAATCAGGCATTTATTGATGATGAAGAAATGGCTGAGGAAGATGAAATTAATATCACTCGTGTGAAAAAGTTCGCAATGAAACCAATGGATGCTGAAGAGGCATGTGTACAGATGGAATTATGCGGACATAACTTCTATGTTTTCCGAAATGCAGAAACAGATGAAGTAAACGTGGTGTATAAACGTAAAGGCAATTCTTATGGCCTTATCGAACCAGAATTCTAAAAACATATATAATTAATCTTTAGATAAAGAACTGTGTGGCAGTTGTACGCAAATATTCGTGTGCGATTGCCACACTTTTTTTGTTTGATAAGGAAGTTTTCTTAATAAACTCCCAAAAAGCTTCGCGTAATACTGTATCTTTAGAGGAAAAACGAGTTAAGAAATGGCTAAAAACGTAAAAAAAGTGCGAAAATAGGTTGGGGTACATTTACATTTGAGAAAATATAGTTGAATACTGTCTTTGTAAATGATACAATAAGCATTATAGTATTTGGACCGCATAACTATAAAACTTATAGTTTATAGGAATAGAACGAAAGTTAGGAGTGAAACGCAGATGGGATTAATTAAGAAGCTGTTTGGTACCCACAGTGAGAGAGAAATAAAACGTATTAAGCCAATAGCAGATAAGATTGAGGCTTTAGAACCAACGATTGAGAAATTATCAGATGAGGAATTAAGAAGTAAAACAATCGAATTTCGTAATCGTTTAAAGAATGGCGAGACACTTGATGATTTAATGGTGGAGGCTTATGCAGTGGTGCGTGAAGCAGCTAAGAGAACCCTGAATCAAAGAGCATATTATGTTCAGTTGTTAGGTGCTATTATTCTACACCAAGGCCGTATTTCTGAAATGAGAACTGGTGAAGGTAAGACATTAGTATCTGCGTTTCCTGCATACTTAAATGCACTCGAGGGAGAGGGCGTTCATATCGTAACAGTTAATGATTACCTTGCAAAACGTGACTCTGAACTTATGGGACAGATTCATCAGTTCTTAGGTTTAACTGTTGGCTGTATTTTAAACAGCATGGATAATGATGAGAGAAGAAAAGCATATCATTGTGATATTACTTATGGTACAAATAATGAGTATGGTTTTGACTACTTAAGAGACAACATGGTTATTTACAAAGAACAACTTGTAATGCGTGATCTTCACTATGCGATCATCGATGAGGTTGACTCTGTATTGATTGATGAAGCGCGAACACCATTAATCATCTCTGGTCAGAGTGGTAAATCTACTTCTCTTTATCAGGCATGTGACATTCTTGCTCGCCAGTTAACAAAAGGTACTGCAAAAGAGTTAAGCAAGATGGATCTCATCATGAATGAAGATGAAGAAGAAACAGGCGATTTTGTTGTAAATGAAAAAGATAAAAACATAACATTAACTGCAGAAGGTATCGCGAAGGTAGAGAAGTTCTTCCACCTTGAAAACTATGCAGATCCAGATAACTTAGAGATTCAGCATAACGTTATCTTAGCATTACGTGCTCATTACTTGATGTTCAAAGACAAGGATTATGTTGTAAAAGATGATGAAGTATTGATCGTAGATGACTTTACTGGTCGTATTATGCCAGGTAGAAGATATTCCGATGGTCTTCATCAGGCAATCGAAGCTAAAGAGCATGTGAAGGTTAAGAGAGAAAGTAAGACTCTTGCAACAATCACATTCCAGAACTTCTTCAATAAGTACAAGAAGAAATGTGGTATGACTGGTACTGCATTAACAGAAGAAAACGAGTTCCGTCAGATTTACGGCATGGATGTTGTCGAAGTTCCAACAAACCGTCCAGTAGCTCGTATTGATAAAGAAGATGCTGTTTATAGTACAAAAAAGGGCAAATACAATGCTGTTATCCGTGAGATTGAAGAATCTCATAAAAAAGGACAGCCAGTATTAGTTGGTACAATTACAATCGAAGCATCCGAAGAGATCAGTGAGTTATTAAAGAAAAAGCACATTCCTCATAAAGTATTAAATGCAAAATATCATGAAATCGAAGCGGAGATTATCGCTGATGCTGGTCAGATGGGTGCAGTTACGATTGCAACTAACATGGCTGGTCGTGGTACGGATATTAAGCTTGGAGAAGGTGTAAAGGAGCTTGGTGGTCTTAAGATTATCGGTACAGAACGTCATGAATCTCGTCGTATTGATAATCAGTTGCGTGGTCGTGCTGGTCGTCAGGGAGATCCAGGTGAATCTCAGTTCTTTATCTCTTTGGAAGATGATTTAATGCGTTTATTCGGTTCGGAACGTTTAATGTCTATGTTCCAATCCTTAGGATTTGGAGAGGATGATCAGATTCAGCATAAGATGCTAAGTAGTGCGATCGAACGAGCTCAGAAGAAGATTGAAAACAACAACTTTGGTATTCGTAAAAACTTACTTGAGTATGATAAAGTTAACAATGAACAGCGTGAGATTATTTACGCTGAAAGAAGAAAAGTTCTTGATGGTGAATCCATGAGAGATGCAATCTTCAAGATGATCACAGATAATATCGAAAGCATTGTTAATGCAAACATTAGTGATGACCAAGTACCAGAAGAATGGGATTTAGTTGCTTTAAATACAGAGCTTACTCCTATTATTCCTGTAGAACCTGTGGAATTGACAAATGAACAGATGAAACATATGAAGAAGAATGAATTAATTCATATGTTAAAAGAAGAAGCAGTTAAATTATATGAGTCGAAGGAAGAGATGTTCCCACAGAAGGAACAGATCCGTGAAGTAGAACGTGTTATCTTACTTCGTGTTATCGACCGTAAATGGATGGATCATATCGATGATATGGATCAGTTACGTCAGGGAATTGGCTTACAGGCTTATGGTCAAAAAGATCCATTAACAGAGTTCAAGTTCATGGGATATGATATGTTTGATGCCATGATTAGTGCAATTTCTGAGGATACAGTAAAAGCATTAATGCATATTAGAATTGAACAGAATGTAGAACGTGAAGAGGTTGCTAAAGTAACAGGAACTAACAAAGATGATTCCGTTCCAAATGCACCAATCAAACGTACAACAAAGAAAGTACAACCGAATGATCTATGTCCATGTGGATCAGGCAAGAAATATAAATATTGCTGTGGTAGAAACGCATAAATAATAACCAAAGCAGTGACATTGAAAGTGGGTGAGATTTTTGGTTGAATTAGATCAGTTTAAATATGAACTGGGCACTTATGAAAAACCTTTGATCGAAGTGGGGGATTCACTTTGACCTCGCCAATAAGAAATTAAGGATCGAGGAAATTGAGGGTATCATGGAGGAACCGAACTTTTGGGATTCAACCGAAAAGTCACAGGCCTACATGAAAGAATTAAAGAATTTAAAGGATACAGTGGAACACTATGATTCTTTAAAACAGTTATATGAAGATATTCAGACACTTCTTGAGATGGGATATGAAGAGGAAGACCCTGCAATTATTCCTGAGATTGAAGAAGAGATGAAAAAATTTGCAGATGACTTGGAAGAGCTAAGATTAAGTACACTTTTGTCCGATGTATATGATAAAGATAATGCGATTTTGACACTTCATGCCGGAGCAGGCGGAACTGAGAGCTGTGACTGGGCAAGCATGCTGACACGAATGTATCAGAGATGGGCTGAGAAAAAAGGCTATACGACAGAGATGATCGACTTCCTAGAAGGCGATGAAGCTGGATATAAATCCGTTACATTACAGATTAATGGTATAAATGCGTATGGACATTTGAAATCAGAGCGAGGTGTCCATCGTTTGGTACGTATTTCGCCATTCAATGCGGCAGGCAAGAGACAAACATCATTTGTTTCTTGCGACGTTATGCCTGATATTGAAGAAGATCTGGATGTTGAGATCAATGATGAAGACATCCGAATTGATACGTTTCGTTCCTCTGGTGCAGGTGGGCAGAAAGTTAACAAAACGTCCTCTGCGATTCGTATTACACACTTACCAACTGGAATTGTGGTTCAGTGCCAAAATGAACGTTCTCAGTTTCAGAATAAAGATAAAGCAATGCAGATGCTCAAAGCTAAGTTGTATCTAATAAAGCAGGAAGAGAATCAAGCGAAAGAATCCGGTATTCGTGGTGAAATCAGAGATATCAATTTCGGAAATCAGATTCGTTCTTATGTTTTACAGCCATATACGATGGTAAAAGATCATCGAACCAATGCGGAAGTTGCGAATGCACTTAGTGTATTGGATGGGAATATTGATCCTTTTATCAATGCGTATTTAAAATGGATCAATACAAGTGAGCCAACAGATGAGTAATCTTTTCATGGATTGAAGGAGGAAGAAGCAATGGAAGCTACAAAACAGGTAATATTTAAATTAGGACAGGAAGAGTATGGACTAGATATTCTCATTGTAAATGCAATTGAGTCATATGCTGGAGTTGTTCCGGTACCAAATTCACCAGATTATATTCTAGGAATGCTAAATCTTCGTGGAGAAGTGATCCCTGTTTTTAGTCTCCGAGTTAAGTTTGGACTTCCAGAGGTCGAGACATCAACGGAACAGTTAATCGTTACGAAAACAAATGACATGATGGTTGGATTTAAGGTTGATGCCATTTGTGGAATCGTTGAATTTGATGAAAAAGAATTAAATGATGTTCCAATGATCGTTCGTAGTGAAAACACAAAGTATGCGAAGAAAGTTGCCAATAAGGATAACAAGATGATCATTCTATTAGATCACGAAGGAATACTTAATGATAAAGAACAAGCATCGATTCAGCAGGCACTTGTTGACCATCAATAATCACATAATAAATTATATGTATGATGAAAGGGTGCAATATCAAGCAATCAACTTGATATTGCACTCTTTTTAAATGTAATATACTGTGATAAAACAATCGAATGTTTGTTCGAATAATTATTGCAAGTGATAATTGGTTATGCTATAATATTAGAAGATTTTTGATGTACGAAAACTATAGTGAAAGGTAAATAACAGGTTATGGATCATTTTAAATTAGTTTCAGAGTTTGCGCCTACTGGTGATCAGCCAGAAGCAATTGCGAAGCTTGTAAAAGGATTTCAAGAAGGGAATCAGTTTGAGACTTTACTTGGTGTCACTGGATCTGGTAAGACATTTACAATGGCGAATGTCATACAGCAGTTAAACCGTCCAACACTGATCCTTGCACATAATAAAACATTAGCTGCACAGTTATATGGAGAGTTTAAAGAATTCTTTCCTGAGAATGCGGTGGAATATTTTGTGTCCTATTATGATTATTATCAGCCCGAAGCCTATGTCCCTTCTTCGGATACGTATATAGAAAAAGATTCTTCAATCAATGATGAGATTGATAAATTACGTCACTCCGCAACGGCAGCATTGACAGAGAGACGAGATGTTATCATTGTAGCGTCGGTATCTTGTATCTTTGGTTTAGGAAGTCCAGTGGATTATCAGAATATGACTTTATCCTTACGTCCTGGAATGGAGAAGGATCGAGATGATGTCTTAAGACGACTGATCGATATTCAGTATACCCGTAACGATATGGATTTTAAGCGTGGTACTTTCCGAGTCCGTGGTGATGTGGTAGAGATTTTTCCGATCAGTTCGGCAGATCGTGCAGTCAGAGTCGAATTCTTTGGAGATGAGGTAGATCGAATTACGGAGATTGATGTGTTGACAGGGGAGATTTTATGCTCCTTAGAGCATTTGGTCGTATTCCCAGCTTCTCATTATGTTGTATCCAAAGAGAGAATGGAAGCAGCAATCGCAGGCATTGAGGCGGAACTGGAAGAACGAATTCAATATTTTAAGAGTGAAGATAAGCTGATTGAAGCTCAGCGTATTTCGGAACGAACTCATTTTGATATTGAAATGATGCGTGAGACGGGCTTTTGTTCTGGAATTGAAAACTATTCCATGCATCTGGCAGGTTTAACACCGAATGCTACGCCACATACTTTACTTGATTACTTCCCAGATGACTTTCTGATCATCGTAGATGAGTCCCATATTACGATTCCACAGGTTCGTGGTATGTATGCTGGAGATCAGGCGAGAAAGTCGACTTTAGTTGATTATGGATTCCGTTTGCCATCCGCAAAGAGCAATCGTCCACTAAACTTTACTGAGTTTGAGGACAAGATCAATCAGATGTTGTTTGTATCTGCGACACCGAATGTCTATGAGCAGGAGCATGAACTACTTCGTGCTGAACAGATTATTCGTCCGACTGGTCTACTTGATCCTGAAGTGGATGTTCGACCAGTCGAAGGACAGATTGATGACCTGATCGGTGAGGTTAACAAGGAGACGGCAAAGAAGAACAAAGTATTGATTACAACATTAACGAAACGTATGGCAGAAGATTTAACGGATTATATGCGTGAAGTTGGCATTCGCGTGAAGTACCTTCATTCGGATATTGATACGCTGGAACGTTCGGAGATCATTCGAGATATGCGTATGGATGTATTTGATGTACTAGTCGGTATTAATCTTCTTCGAGAAGGATTAGATATTCCAGAGATTACGTTAGTTGCAATCTTAGATGCAGACAAAGAAGGATTTTTACGTTCAGAAACATCCTTAATTCAGACTATTGGTCGTGCGGCTCGTAACTCCGATGGACATGTTATCATGTATGCAGACAAGATTACAGATTCTATGGCGAGTGCATTGGAAGAAACAAAACGTCGTCGTGCAATTCAAGATGCATATAATAAAAAACATGGAATCACACCTCAGACGATTAAAAAGTCAGTTCGAGATCTCATCAGCATTTCTAAGAAAGTCGATAAAGAAATGTATGATATGAAGAATAAAGATATTGAATCAATGACGAAGAAAGAACTCGAGGCAGTGATTAAGAAGTTAACAAAGGAGATGCATACGGCAGCGGCGGAGTTAAATTTCGAGCTTGCAGCTGAACTTCGTGACAAGTTAGTTGAGATGAAAAAGGAACTAGCAAACATTGATTAAAAGCAGAGGATTAAAAAAATGGCTGAGAATAAACATTATATAAAAATACGTGGTGCTAGGGAGAATAATTTAAAGGGAATAGATGTGGACATTCCAAGAGATGAGTTTGTAGTACTCACTGGTTTAAGTGGATCAGGTAAGTCTTCCTTAGCGTTTGATACAATATATGCAGAAGGACAGCGTCGATATATGGAGTCATTGTCCTCTTATGCGAGACAGTTTTTAGGACAGATGGAAAAGCCGAATGTTGAGAGTATTGAAGGATTATCTCCTGCAATCTCTATTGATCAGAAATCGACCAATCGTAATCCACGTTCTACGGTAGGAACGGTAACAGAGATTTATGATTATTTTCGTTTGTTATATGCACGTATTGGTATTCCTCATTGTCCAAAGTGTGGGAAAGAGATTAAACGCCAAACGGTAGATCAGATGGTGGATGAGATCATGAAGCTGGAACCAGGAACAAAGATTCAGTTACTAGCTCCTGTTGTTCGTGGACGTAAAGGTGAGCACGTCAAAGTTTTCGAGCAGGCAAAGAAGAGTGGCTATGTTCGTGTTATGGTAGACGGACATCTTTATGAACTCAGTGAAGAGATTAAGTTAGAGAAGAATACAAAACACAATATAGAAATCATTATTGATCGTCTTGTTGTAAAAGAAGGAATTGAAAAGAGATTATCGGATTCTATCGAAAGCGTTTTAAAGCTGAGTGAAGGCCTTTTGATTGTCGATGTGATTGGTGGAGAGCAGATGATGCTTTCTCAGAGCTTTGCCTGCCCGGACTGTGGAATTAGTATTGAAGAGATGGAACCAAGAACGTTCTCCTTTAATAATCCATTTGGTGCATGTCCAGATTGTCATGGTATTGGTATTAAGATGGAGTTTGCGGAAGAACTGATTATTCCAGATCCTAACTTAAGCATTGATCAGGGAGCGATTGCAGCACCAGGCTGGGCCTCCGTGACGGATCCGGGAAGTTATACAAGATGCATTATGGAAGCATTAGCAAAGGAGTATAACTTTAAGTTAGATACACCGTTTAACCAGTATCCTGAAAAGATTTACGATATCATCATACATGGCACGAATGGAAAAACAGTGAAAGTTCATTATACCGGACAGCGTGGCGTTGGCATTTATGATGTTGCGTTTGAAGGATTACTTCGTAATATTGAACGCCGTTATCGTGAAACAGCTTCGGATTCTGTGAAACAGGAATATGAAACTTTCATGAAGACAACGCCTTGTAAGGCATGTAAGGGAAAGAGATTAAAGAAGGAAGCTCTTGCAGTTACGGTTGGAGATCGTAATATTTCCGAGTTAACAGAGATGTCGATCCGAGATCTAAAGGCATTTATGGATCAGTTGACATTAACTCCAATGCAGCAAAAGATTGGTGAACTTGTATTAAAAGAAATTCGTGCCCGAATTGGATTCTTGGTTGACGTAGGCTTGGATTATCTGACGTTAGCTCGTGCGACCGGAAGTTTGTCTGGTGGTGAGGCACAGAGAATCCGATTAGCAACTCAGATTGGTTCCGGCCTTGTTGGCGTCGCTTATATTTTGGACGAGCCTAGTATCGGACTTCATCAAAGAGATAATGATAAACTGTTAAAGACACTGAAACATCTGAAGGATTTAGGGAATACATTGATCGTTGTAGAACATGATGAAGACACGATGTTTGCAGCAGACTGTATCGTAGATATCGGACCGGGAGCAGGTTTTCATGGTGGTGAAGTAGTAGCTGTCGGAACGGCAGAGGAGATCATGCAGAATCCAAATTCCGTTACAGGTGCCTACCTTAGTGGAAGAATTCAGATTCCAGTACCTAAAGTGCGTAAAGAACCAACCGGTTTCTTGACTATTAAGGGTGCCAAAGAGAATAACTTAAAGAATATCGATGTCGATATTCCACTTGGTGTATTTACATGTATTACCGGTGTTTCTGGTTCTGGTAAGAGCTCTTTGATCACTCAGATCCTAAATAAGAGATTATCGAGAGATTTGAATCGTGCTCGCTGTATTCCAGGAAAACATGATGATATGATCGGAATTGAGAAATTGGATAAGGTGATCAATATCGATCAGTCTCCAATCGGAAGAACCCCAAGATCCAATCCTGCAACTTATACTGGCGTCTTTGATCAGATTCGTGATCTGTTTGCATCCACTCAGGAAGCTAAGATGAAGGGTTATAGCAAAGGCCGTTTCAGTTTTAACATTAAGGGCGGACGTTGTGAGGCTTGTAGCGGTGATGGTATTATTAAGATTGAGATGAATTTCTTGCCAGACATCTATGTTCCTTGTGAAGTATGTAATGGTAAGCGCTATAATCGTGATACGTTAGATGTTCATTACAAGGGTAAGAATATCTTTGATGTACTTGATATGACGATTGAAGAAGCAGTTAAATTCTTCGAAAATGTACCTTCCATCCGTCGTAAGATTGAGACGTTGAATGATGTTGGTTTGTCTTACTTAAAATTAGGACATCCATCAACCTCCTTATCTGGTGGTGAGGCACAGCGTATTAAACTTGCAACAGAACTTAGCAAGCGAAGTACTGGTAAGACAATTTACATCTTAGATGAGCCAACAACAGGACTTCATTTTGCTGATGTTCATAAATTGGTTGATATTCTTCACAAATTATCAGAAGGTGGTAATACCGTTGTTGTTATCGAGCATAATCTGGACGTAATTAAGACAGCGGATTATATCATTGATATGGGACCTGAAGGTGGAGATAAAGGCGGTACCGTAATTGCGAAAGGAACTCCAGAACAGATTGCTAAGAGTAAAAAATCTTATACAGGTATGTATATTAAGAAATATCTTGAAAAGAAATAATACTAGAAACTGATGAGATCATCAGTTGTAAAATAGATAGGTACATGAGAAGTAAAAGCATTAATTCAGATATAATGCAGTTCGATTTCATGTACCTATTATCTTGCGGTGCAGAATGTGAAAAAGTTAAAACGTGAGTTTTTTCTTGCAGAAGTTTAGGAGGTAATGAAAAGTGGAATATCATTTTTTTGCTATGATGTCACGAATGAAGTATATTGAGCGATGGGCTTTAATGAGAAATTCGATTTCTGAAAATATAAGCGAGCATTCACTTGAAGTCAGTATGATCGCACACGTGTTAGCGGTAATTGGAAACAAGAGATTTCATAAGGAATTAAATGCAGAGAAAGCGGCACTCATTGCAATATATCATGACGCTACCGAGATCATTACAGGGGATATGCCAACACCGATCAAGTATTATAATCGTGATATGATAGATGCATTTAAAAAGATCGAAGACAATGCCGCAGGTCAGTTGTTATCGATGCTTCCTGATGATATCAGAGAAGAGTATGAAAGCATATTTTTTGCCACGGAGTCTGAGCAGTATTTATGGAAACTGGTGAAGGCAGCAGATAAGATTTCGGCTTTGATCAAGTGTATTGAAGAAGGGAAAGCGGGAAATCTAGAGTTTACTCAGGCGCAGCAGACAATAGAAGAGAGCATTCATAAGTTAGATCTTCCAGAAGTCAATGTGTTTATGACGGAGTTCTTACCATCCTATAAAAAGACATTAGATGAATTGAAATAATATATGAGATTATAATTGTTAATAGGAGGGCGATTATGAAAGAGATTAATGATCGCGTAAAAATGATAAAGGAATATTGTTTAAATAAGAGGAATGCGGAGGAAGCTTGTCCATTTGGTGATGTTCCCATTTGTTATAAGCTGAATGGAAAGATATTTGCACAAATATATCCTTATACCGAGGATTTTAAGATTACTGTAAAATGTACGGCGGATATGGGGGAGTTTTATCGAATGACATATCCAGGACAGGTTGTTCGGGGATATCATTGTCCACCAGTTCAACAGCCGTATTGGAACACAATTTATTTAAAAGACTTTCCGGAGGAGGAACTTTGGAACATGATCGATCAAGCCTATGATACCGTTTTACATAGTTTTAGCAAGAAAGAACAATATAGGTTGCAAGAAACTAAAATAAATTAATTTTTTTTCAAAAATAATGGAACTTTTTTCTAAAACCTTCGTCTAATGATTATAACCGGTTAGCAACAGGAAAATGATAGAGAACTTTGGGAGGATTATTAGAGTAAAAGGAGGAGTTTTATGAAAAAATTAATTTCGAGAGTGATCGTAGTTGTTTTAGTTGTTAGTAGCTTTACAGGTTGTTCTAAGAAAAATGAGGAAAAAAGTGCACCAGACATAACGTATACCAATCAGGCACCGACTCAGGCTATAAATAGTTCAGAATATCAGTATGGTGTGAAAGAAGAGCAATTTAATTTTGATAGTGGAACATCAGATATGACGTGTGATATCACAGAAGAGAGTTATGTGCCACCAGTAGAGTACAATAATACGGAAGAGTATCGAAGTATTGTCGAAAATGGTTATCAGACAGTTAAGAATAATCCGTTATCGACATTTTCCATCGATGTGGATACTGCATCTTATAGTAATGTTAGAAGAATGTTAACGGATGGATATTATTTTGATAAGGATGCCGTTCGTTTGGAGGAGATGATCAATTACTTCTCTTATGATTATCAAGAACCAAGTGATGGCGAACCATTTTCAATCAATACCGAACTTGCAGATTGTCCTTGGAATAAGGATTCCAAATTATTGTTGATTGGTCTTAAAGGTCAGACGGTTGAGATGCCAAAGATGCCAGCTTCTAATTTAGTTTTCTTAATTGATGTTTCGGGTTCTATGATGGATTATGATAAATTACCATTAGTTCAGCAAGCATTTGGACTTTTAACTGAGAAATTGACCGAGAAAGATCGAGTTTCTATCGTAACTTATGCAAGTGGAGATGCAGTTGTATTAGAAGGTGCCAACGGTATTCAGAAAGATAAAATCATGAATGCGATCAATAACTTATACGCTTCAGGATCGACTGCAGGAAGTGCAGGAATTCAAACGGCATATGAGATTGCTGAAAAATACTTTATTCCGAATGGTAATAACAGGGTCATTCTTGCTACTGACGGTGATCTTAATGTTGGAATTACCAGCGAGAGCGGATTAGAGCAGTTGATTACAGAGAAGAAAGAATCCGGTGTCTATCTGTCAGTATTAGGTTTTGGTACACAGAATATCAAGGATAACAAGATGGAAATTTTAGCTGATAAAGGCAATGGAAACTACTCTTATATCGATTCCATCAGAGAAGCTAAGAAAGTTCTTGTGGATGAGATGGGAGCAACTTTAGTTACCATTGCAGAAGATGTAAAGCTTCAGTTAGAATTTAATCCAAAGGCTGTAAGAGAGTATCGTTTGGTTGGTTATGAGAATCGTGTGTTAAATGCAGAAGACTTTGAGGATGATACGAAAGACGCAGGTGAAATTGGTTCTGGTCATACAGTGACTGCATTATATGAGGTCGTTTTAAATGATTCCAAGAAGAGTGTTCCTGCTTTAAAGTATCAGCCAGAAAAGGAAGAGGAAGTTGAATCAAATCAGAATGCAGATGAACTTTTAACCATAAGTATTCGTTATAAGAAACCAGGTCAGGATAGTTCTAAATTGCTTTCCAAAGTAGTTTTAGTTGAATCCTTAAGACATAGAATGCCGAAAAATATGAACTTTGCATCTGCCGTAGCTGAATTTGGTATGTTGTTACGTGACAGTGAGTATAAAGGAACTGCAAGTTATGATGGAATACTGGAACAGCTAAGAAATAGCGATATTGAAGGTGATGTTTATCGTGAAGAGTTTGTTGAGTTGGTAAAACTGGCCAGAGATCGCAGTTGTGGTCTATATGAATAGTCAGTATTGATGAATGATTTCATATAGATGGAACAAGTATTAACAGAATAAAATAAATGGAATAAGAGTCGAGGAAAGACAAGGGGGTGGCTTTCTTTGACTCTTATTCGTATGTAACAATAGAAACTTGCAAAGAGTGTTTCTTATGAATTATTTCGTTTCATTTAAGATCATCTCACATAATTTATGATAGTCAATACCAGCTGCCTTAGCCTCTTGAGGAAGCAGGCTAGTTGGAGTCATGCCAGGTAATGTATTTGCTTCTAGACAATAAAACTCACCAGTATCATCTAATATGAAATCAACTCGGGAGTAGTAGCCTAAATGAAGTACTTCATGCACTCGTAGAGCAGCCTGTTGCATTTTGTCACATAAATCAGAGTCTATGATTGCAGGGCAGATTTCGGTTGTTAACCCTGTTTGATATTTATTCGTATAATCGTAAAAGCCTTGTTTTGGAATAATCTCAATTGGAGGAAGTGCTTTTTGATTTAAAATGCCGATTGAGAATTCTCTGCCTTTGATCAATTGTTCGAACATAACACAGTTTTCGTAAATGCGGGCATAATTGATTGCTTTTATTAGTTCATCTTTTGTATGTACGATAGAGACTCCAACAGAAGAACCGCAACTGCAAGGTTTAATCACACATGGAAGGGGGATTGCGTTTAAGTCAAACTCTGGTTTAGTAATATCATATATCTTCCAAGCAGGTGTTGCAATGTTGGTAGCATGGAATAATGTTTTAGTAATATCTTTATCCATTGCGAGTAAGCTTCCGGTATAGGCAGAACCAGTGTAGTCTATACCGTACAGATCAAATAACGCCTGCAACTGACCATTTTCACCGATAGAACCATGCAATGCGATAAATACTTTGTCTGCATATTTGCAGATTTCTAATACATTCTTACCAATTAGCGATTTTCCATTTCTAGAGAGTTGTTTTAACTCATCTAAATCGGGTTCCTTTTCAGGAATTGTAAATTCATACTTTTCCGAAGAGTTAAGATTATGGAAAAGTTCAGGGATTGATGTTTGAAGTTCCATACCTAGATACGCATCCAGTAAGAGAACCTGATGTCCGTTTTCAATCAAAGCATTTGCAATTAAGCATCCAGAGCATAATGATACATCGCGTTCTGGACTATAACCGCCAGCAAGTACAACAATATTCATAAAAACCTCCATAATAGTATTATTTTATTCCAGGCAAAAAGAAGGAGATAAAAGGCATCCTTCTTGTATGATTTTCCTATTATGTATCATACACCTAAATAAACTAAAATAGAAGTACAGCTTATGTAAATGATTACAAAATAGTACTAGCGTTATTGGTGAAAATGTTGTAAAATGGGTGACATAAAAAAAGCAACTATTGATTAGGTAACGATAGGAGGAAACAATCGTGAACAAAGAAATGGTAATTGTACTCGATTTTGGAGGTCAGTATAATCAGCTGATTGCACGTAGAGTTAGAGAATGTAACGTATACTGTGAGATTTATTCATATAAGACAGATATCGAAAAGATTAAGGCTATGAATCCAAAAGGTATTATCCTAACGGGAGGACCAAATAGCTGTTATCTTCCAGATTCACCTGCGTATACAAAGGAATTATTTGAACTAGGAATTCCAGTGTTAGGTATCTGTTATGGTGCACAGTTGATGTCTCATGTTCTTGGTGGAAACGTAACAAAAGCTGAGGTTCGTGAATATGGTAAAACAAATGTTTTAATTGATATCGATTCTAAGCTATTTAAAGATGTATCCAAAGAAACAGTATGCTGGATGAGTCATTTTGATTATATTGAAAAGGTAGCACCAGGATTTACAATTTCAGCTCATACATTAGATTGCCCAGTAGCAGCTGCAGAAGATGCATCTAAGAATCTTTATCTTGTACAGTTCCATCCAGAAGTTCTTCATACCGTAGAAGGTAAGAAGATGCTTTCAAACTTCGTTTATGAAGTATGTGGATGTGCAGGCGATTGGAAGATGGATCATTTTGTTGAAAATTCAATTGTTGCGTTACGTGAAAAAGTGGGAAATGGTAAAGTATTATGTGCCCTTTCCGGCGGTGTTGACTCTTCTGTAGCAGCAGTTATGCTGTCAAAAGCTGTTGGAGATCAGCTTACTTGTGTATTTGTTGATCATGGTTTACTTCGTAAAAATGAAGGGGATGAAGTAGAAGCAGTTTTTGGACCAAACGGCCCATATAAATTAAACTTCATCCGTGTAAATGCTCAAGAACGTTTCTATGAAAAGTTAAAGGGTGTTACAGAACCAGAGAAGAAGAGAAAGATCATAGGTGAAGAATTCATTCGTGTATTCGAAGAAGAAGCAAAGAAGATCGGAGCAGTAGATTTCTTAGTTCAGGGTACCATTTATCCAGACGTTGTAGAGAGTGGTGTTGGCGGCGAATCCGTAGTTATCAAATCTCATCACAACGTAGGTGGTCTTCCAGATTGCGTTGATTTTAAAGAAATCATCGAGCCATTACGTGACTTATTCAAAGATGAAGTTCGTAAAGCAGGTCTTGAACTTGGAATTCCAGAAAACTTAGTATTCCGTCAGCCATTCCCAGGCCCAGGTCTTGGTATCCGTATCATCGGCGAAGTTACGGCTGAAAAGGTTCAAATTGTTCAGGACGCAGATGCAATTTATCGTGAAGAAATTGCAAAAGCTGGTTTAGATCGTAGCATCGGACAGTACTTTGCAGCATTAACTAACATGAAGTCGGTTGGTGTTATGGGTGATGAAAGAACTTATGACTATGCCGTTGCACTTCGTGCCGTGAATACGATCGATTTCATGACAGCTGAGTTCGCTGAAATTCCTTGGGAAGTCCTTGGAAAGGTATCCAGCCGTATTGTCAATGAAGTAAAACACGTTAATCGTGTATTCTATGATTGTACGGGAAAGCCACCTGCTACGATTGAGTTTGAATAAAGAAAGTAACTCAAAAAATGACGTATTTATGCGGTTTCTGAGGCTTTTCAATAACGATTTGATAACAAAATGATAACACTGTGATAAATTGCATTATTGATAAATAGTGCAAATGGTTAGCAGGTGTGGTTTCAGATAAGACAAACAAAGGTCTTGTCGAGCTAATGAAAAATTAGCTTGGCAAGACCTTTTTCTTTGCCTGAAAGTAAGCCGGTTGAAACGATTCGAAGAGCATTATTTCTTCGTAACTATTCAGTACCCGCATAGTTACGAGCACAAATCCATGCAAAATTTGCTTCGCAAATGGATTTGTGCCTGCTACCACTACTCTTTCTCACGGTCTGCGCAGTAAATGCGCAGACCTGCTGAACAGTTAAATTTCTTCTTGTTTTCAGATTCATCGATTTTCTTGCCCTCAGCAATGAGCATGTCGCTGAGTTCCTGAGGGATGACTTTCGCAAAATGAGTATGTGTTGTCTGACCAACAACTGGATAGTGATAGCGCCACTGGTCATATTCATCCTGGGTGATCTGTTTAGATTCCAGTGCTTCTGATTTATCCATCCAGTCCATCATCATATCATAGAGCTGGCTGCTGTCTGGGAAATGCCTTAAATCAAGATAAAGACGAGGCTGGCCGCCCTCCGCTTTCTCTATTTTAAGACCATAGCGGTCTTCAAGGGTAAAAAGAGTGTGCATAAGACCAACATAGGAATCAATATCCGGAACTTTCAGTGCTTCCGGATTTACATCAAATATATCTGCAAGTGCCTTGATCAGGTTGTC
>JAQXNU010000100.1 GCA_029098165.1 Clostridiales bacterium | reverse complement strand
GTATTAACGCCTTTATAGATTTTTCTCTCTTCACCAATTAGTTTTGGAGCTAATCTCTCCACCATAGTATAGAGATTAAATTCATCGGTACGTCCCTTGTCTTCCGCAAGTTTACCAACAAATCCTTTAAATACTTCTGCTCTAGGATCTGAAATAGAATATACAGCATGACCGATGCCATAGATAAGACCTGTTTTATCAAACTCTTCTTTTCTCAAAATCTTACGCAGATAATCTGCAACCTGATCTTCATCTTTCCAATCGGTAACTTTGCTCTTTAGATCATCAAACATCTGTATTACCTTTATATTAGCACCACCATGACGTGGACCTTTTAAAGATGCAAGAGCCGCCGCCATAACAGAATACGTATCTGTTCCGGAAGAGGTAACAACACGGGTTGTAAAGGAAGAATTATTACCACCACCATGCTCCATATGAAGCACTAATGCTAGATCTAGAACGGATGCCTCAAACTTTGTATACTTCTTATCCGGACGCAACATTCGTAATATATTCTCAGCGGTAGAAAGACCCTGTTTTGGTGGATGAATATATAAACTATTTCCAATGCTTTGACTATAAACATTATAACTATATACAGCAAGCATAGGAAACTGACTGATTAAATTCAGACATTGTCTCATGACATTAGGAATCGACGTATTCTCTGCTTCTTTATCATAGGAGTAAAGCATTAAAATACTCTTTGCCAGAGAAATCATGATATCTTTACTTGGTGCTTTCATAATAACATCTCGACAAAAGTTATGAGGAAGCGTTCTTCGTTCTCCTAATTCTTTTTCAAAATCGGTAAGTTGTTGCTTACTTGGTAGTTCTCCAAATAAAAGTAAGTATGTAATCTCTTCAAATCCAAATCGGTTCTGTGATAAAAAACCTCGGGTTAAATCTCTGACATCGTAACCTCGGTAAAACAACATGCCGTCACATGGTACTTCTTTTCCATCAATTATATCCTTTGCATGAACCTCTGAAATATTTGTAAGTCCAGCAAGTACACCCTTGCCATTAATATCACGGAGGCCGCGTTTTACATCATAATCCACATATAACTGAGATGGTACTTTATCTCTGCTCATACAAATCGAAGCAAGCTCTCTCACCTGTGGGGTTACTTGAAAAATAACATCCTTCATTCAACTCCTCCTTTTATAATTTAATTAACTAGGTTAACTATTGCCATTTTTTACAAGTATTCATTATTTTTCTCGTAATGTCAATACATATTTTTAGAATTAATACAAATGTTATATTATTTTAACACTTTTTATCATATAAATGCGTTCTCAGCATTTTTGTGCACTATTCATTAGTTCTTCTTCCAGAATACTGCTTAAATGTTCGAGTGTTCTTGTAATCTGTATAATCTCATTCTCACCTAAACGCATGGATATTCGCTTCACCATATCCTGAAAACTCACTCTTTCCTGCTTTAACACCCTCTTTCCTTCTTCGGTAAGTTTTAAATAACAGATACGATGATCTTTCTCATCGTTTATTTTCTCAATATATTCTTTCTTTTCCAAGAAAGCAAGCGTACGTGATGTGGCTGGTTTCTTTGTTCCTAACATTATATTCAGTCTAGTAGGTGTAAGCTGATGACCAGATTCTGTTCGTTCACTTTCAATCATACTCAAGACACACAATTCTCCAAAACTAATGTCACCATGTGGTTTCATCTGACTTGCTAAAGTCCGTAGATGATGCATTACAGCTATAAAATCATCGGATTCCATCTCTATAGTTGCACTCCAATTCATTAATAATAATTAACTTTGTTAACCGTCTATTTTAGAATACAACTAATGGTTAATTTTGTCAACAAACTCTAATCTACAATCTTCTCTCTTTTTCTCCCACACTGTTTTAGAAAACAAAAAAGGATAAGAAACATGATTAATCTGTAACTCATGTTTCTTATCCTTTTTAACTATTCCTACATAAATCAGCCATGTATATTTCCATTATAAGAATCCAATAAAGATCTCTTCATGTGGAATAACTCGTTACTTAAATCTACATATACATCATGAGGATTCACAAGACGTCTTGTTTCATCCCATAATGTATCCAATTCCTTCATGCAGTAAGCACGGATATCCATAACGGATGGTGAAGTATAAACGCATTTACCTCCCTGAAATACTGGTATTAACATCTCTCGTAATGTATATGTTCCTGGTTTCAAGTATGTCTTCTTCCATGTTGCCATTGGATCGAATAACAATAACGGATCATTTTCGTTATACTTCTCACCAACCAAGGCAATCAGATCCGCCTTAATCTTTCCAGTTTCCTTATCATAAACACGATAGATTGTTTTATTACCTGGATTTGTAATCTTCCACTGATTTTCAGAGAGTTTAATTCTAGGAACAAACTCTCCATCCTTTTTAACAGCTGCAAGCTTATAGACACCTCCGAATGCTGGACAATCCTTGGAAGTGATTAGATTCGTACCAACACCCCAGGAATTGATCTTAGCACCTTGTGTCTTTAAAGAATCAATGAGATATTCATCGAGATCACTCGATGCACAAATTGTCGCATCTGGAAAACCAGCTTCATCTAACATCTTTCTTGCTTTCTTAGAAAGATAAGATAAGTCACCGCTATCCAGACGAATGCCATACTTTTGAAGCTTACCTTCTGCCTTTAACTCTTGGAATACTTTAATTGCATTTGGTACACCAGAGCGAAGGGTATCATAAGTATCCACAAGAAGGGTTGCATTCTGAGGATAAATTTCCGCATACTTACGGAATGCCGTTAATTCATCCTCAAAACTCATGATCCAGCTGTGTGCATGAGTACCAAGAGCAGGAACGTCATATGTCTGTGCACATAAAACATTACTTGTTCCGATACAACCACCAATAACTGCGGCTCTTGCACCAAGGGTACCAGCATCTGGGCCCTGTGCACGACGCAAACCGAATTCCATAACCGCTTCTCCTCTAGCTGCATAACAAACACGAGAAGCTTTTGTCGCAATAAGACTCTGATGATTAATAATGTTAAGAATTGCAGTTTCCACTAACTGAGCTTCCATAATTGGAGCTACCACTTTAACAAGTGGCTCCATTGGAAATACCACAGATCCTTCTGGGACTGCGTAAATATCGCCACTAAATTTAAAGTTCTTTAAATACTCTAAAAACTCTTCTTTAAATAGATTTAACCCTCTTAGATATTCAATATCTTCATCCTCAAACTTAAGGTTTTGGATATATTCGATCACCTGGTCGAGACCACAGCAGATTGCATAACCACTTCCTGAAGGATTGGTTCTGTAAAACGCATCAAATACTACTGTTTCGTTGGTCTTATTTAAAAAATAACCCTGCATCATTGTTAGTTCATAAAAATCCGTTAGTAATGTTAAAGTACGTCCCTTCATCTTGTGCCTCCTTGCAATTTTAGTATGCTTTTCCCCAGTATACTAATGTTTTCGCTGGCTTACCACAACATACGCATTTATCGGAAATGTGTTCCTGTTTAAATGGCATACAACGTGATGTTGCACCTGTTACCTCTTTAATCTGATCTTCACAAGCGCGGTCTCCACACCACATAGCCTTAACAAAACCTGGCTTGTTAGCAACGATATCTTTAAATTCTTCTGTAGTATGAGCTTCATACGTATGAGAATCACGATGCTCTGTTGCACGTTGTAACATATCTGCCTGCATTGTTTCAAGAATTTCCTGAATCTTTGTTTCAATTTCATCTAAAGATACAATTACCTTCTCTCTTGTATCACGACGAACAACAACTGCTTGATTTGCTTCGATATCCTTTGGTCCAATTTCAACACGAACTGGAATACCACGCATTTCTTGTTCTGAGAACTTGTAACCAGGTGTCTTATCAGAAGCATCTACTTTAACACGTAAAGAGTTGCTTAACTTCTTGCATAATTCATCAGCCTTTTCTAATACGCCTTCTTTTTTCTGCATAATTGGAATGATCATAACTTGAGTTGGGGCAATTCTTGGAGGTAATACAAGACCAGAATTGTCACCATGAACCATGATCAATGCACCAATCAAACGAGTTGTCATACCCCAAGAAGTCTGGTGTACGTACTGTAATTTATTTTCTTTATCGGTGTACTGAATACCAAATGCTTTAGCAAAACCATCACCAAAGTTATGGCTTGTTCCAGACTGGAGAGCCTTACCGTCATGCATTAAAGCTTCAATTGTGTAAGTAGCTTCTGCGCCTGCAAACTTTTCTTTGTCTGTCTTTTTACCACGAACCATAGGAATTGCTAATACCTGTTCACAGAAATCAGCATAAAGATTTAACATCTGTTCTGTTCTTTCTTCAGCTTCTTCTGCTGTAGCATGAGCAGTATGTCCTTCCTGCCATAAGAACTCTAAGGTACGTAAGAAAGGTCTTGTAGTCTTTTCCCAACGAACAACAGAACACCACTGATTGTATACCTTTGGAAGGTCACGATAAGATTCAATGATATGAGAATAAAAATCACAGAATAAAGTCTCGGAAGTTGGACGTACGCAAAGACGTTCCTGTAACTGTTCTCCACCACCATAAGTAACCCATGCTACCTCAGGTGCAAATCCTTCTACGTGATCTTTTTCTTTGTTTAATAAACTTTCTGGAATAAACATTGGCATGTAAACATTCTCTACTCCAGTTTCTTTAAAACGTTTATCTAATTCTTTCTGAATATTTTCCCAGATTGCATAACCAGCTGGTCTAAAGATTGTACATCCACGAACACCTGAGTAATCTACTAATTCAGCTTTTGTAACAACATCGGTATACCATTGTGCAAAATCTACTTCCATTGAAGTAATGGATTGTACTAATTTCTTCTCTTTCGCCATAAAAATTCTCCTTTAATTTATTAATAAAAAAAGGCCCCTTACAAATGTAAGGGACCGAAAAATCGGTGGTACCACCCAAATTAGCTACGATAAGTAACCCACTTTGCACCTTTAACGCAGGTTTTACGCCACACTTTTCATGTGGAGCTCAAAGGTCGGTTCAATTAAGTCATCTTGAGGATTCTCACCATCCATCCTCTCTCTTGAAAGACTTCCTACTCTACTATTCCTTATCACAGCTTAACAAACTATTGCGAATTAGTTTGATTTTATGCCAGTTACTAAGTTTTGTCAAGCGAATACTTCAGGAATCTTTTTCATCTTTCATGGCCTCATTTAAAATGGTTCGAATGATAACTAACGATAACGGACCAAGAAAGAATCCAATCACTCCAAATAACTGTACACCTACATACATAGCAATCATATCATAGATTGGTTTAATACCTATTCGATTCCCTAATAATCTCGGTTCTAGTATTTCTCGGGTAATCTGACACAATACAAAAACTGTCATGATAATAGCTGCGGCAAAAAACTTCTTCTGTAAAAGCATTATGATACTGTAAGGAACTAAGATGAGACCACTTCCTAAGACAGGAAAGGCATCAAAGATACCTACGAATAATCCGACCAAAAGAGCATATGGATTCTTTATGATGAAAAATCCTATCGTATTGATCGTTGCGATGACTGACATAATAATCAGCTGAGTCTTTAAATATGCGATTCCAGTATCAGAAAGTTTTGTTGTTACCTTATGAACTGCAGGGTAGAATTCTGATTTTCTAAGGCCGTTCTTATACTCCTCCATATCCTTGATAAAAAGAACCGTGGCAATTAATATGATTAGTAGGATTGCCAGTAAACCTGATATTCCAATTGCTATCTTAATCGTCTGTTCTGTTAACTTCGGCAATACCTCGCTTTGAACATATCCAGTCATGGAATCCATTCCTTGGTCAAAGATACCTCGAACGGATCCTCCTTTTAACCGAAACATCTTATCACATGTCTTACAAATTCCATCGATCTGTCCTGTTAAATACTCTTCATATACAGGCAAATTCTTTATGAATAACATTGCCTGATTGATCAGTGCTCTTACTAAGAAAAAGATGATAGAGAATAGAGCAAGTGAAAAAAGAACAACACCAACCACTCCACCAATTACAAGTGGAATCTTTAGTTTTTTATGCAGGATGCTAACAACTGGCCGAAGAATCCATGCAAGAAAATAAGCAAAAATAAACGGAACAAATAACGGTAACAAGTACTTCATTCCAATGTATACCGCAATTACTGTTCCGCATAATATCAATACTTTTTTCTGTCGTCTACTTAAACCAAGTTTATTCTCCAAGCAATCACCTCATTTATGTTGAGTCAACAAATACAGATGTGAAATAAAATCAATATAGAACTTGATATATATTGTTTGTAGAAGAAATTCTTATATGCCAAAAAGTCAGATACAACTTATGGTAAACCTTTAACCATAGAAGATATCTGACTTTTTTCACACTTGTTATATTTTTGAATATCTTGATTATTTTACTGTTACAGACACAAATGGGACTCCAAGTTTAGCTGCCTCCTCGACAACCTCCATCCCCAGAACAACACGATAATCATCTTCGTGCTTTTCAATAACAACGTCACCTTCAAGATAAAACTTTTCTGGTGCATCTGAAGTTGCTGCATCCAGGATTCCCAGACGCTTTGGAGACATTAAGATACGTTTTGTAACGCCATCAGAATTCTTAGCTTCTGTTAATAATACTTTAGCTAATAAATCAGGGGTACAATACGTACTGTCTAATACTAAGTTATAGTTATTAAAGTTAAAGTAATCCAAACCATAGATATCTTTATAACGTTTATCCTCGGTTTCAGCACGTAGCTTTAACTGCTGTTTTGCATCTTCAATAGATACATACTTCTCAACTTCGCCACGATTGTCGCCATAAACTCGGTTTGCTGCAACATCCAAACTTACCGATAAAAACACCTTAAATGATTTTTCAACGAAATGCCAAGCAAGACGAGAATCAAATACAATTGCTTTCTCAGGATTCTCTCTTGATATCTTAGCCGTAGTATCATCGATCATCTTATCATATTTGTGGTCAGTACACATAAGCTGATTCATCTCAAGAACACTGATTCCTAAATCCTCTGCTAACTTTCGCTGAACAGTACCAGTTGAATAGATTTCGTATTTATACTCCGCGTCTAAAATTTTGCAAATTGTTGATTTCCCACTTCCTAAATTACCGGTCAATGTGATATGCATTCGTTTATCCTCCAATATATCGATTACTCTTGCGCTTTATTTTTTCCTATCATAGCACGAGTTGTTATGATTGAAAAGTGTTAATTATTGAAACTTAGTGTTTCGATGATTGTTTTAACTAATTTATCACTATCCTCTAAGTCCGTAGATAATATCATATATACTACAGTATCAGCTCTTTCGAAAATAATATTTACTAAACTTATAACTTGTTTTGAAACGGTATCTCCTCTTGTCACATCATAAGTTACCGTAGTTGGCACCTGATAGATATCCTGTTCTCCAACCGTTATCTTAATAGGATCAGAAACCTTACATTCTCCACCCTTGGCAGAATACTGATCTACAGAGGCTTTTGATAACATCTTAATGATAGCTTCTATCTCTGACCCCTGAAACAACTCAATATTAATTGCTTCCGCTGTTAGCCGATCCTTATTTCCATTCTTCGATAACTGTGTATCATTCCCATAAAAAAGATAAGTGACTCCTTTAACTCTTACTTCTTCTTTCAAAGCTGGAATTTTATCTTCCGAATATCCTAACGATTTTGCTATGTAATCATAAGTGTCTTCTGTCCCAAAAATTAGCCAACTCTCTGGAACCGAAATAGAAAACCCTATTTTACTATTCGTATATGTAACTCCATCAATGGCACCTGCTGCCTCAATTATCTCGATCGGATATTCCTCTTGTTTTTCTTTCTCTGGCTCTGTTGTAGGTTCCGGTTCTATCGTTATTTTTGGTTCTTCTGAAATCTGAGGTGGTTCTGATATTTTTGGCTCAATCGTCGGATTTTCTATTGGAGTTGGTTCTATATCCGAAGCCTTTTGTTTGGAACTGCAACCAGTAAAGATTGAGACTAGTAATGTTACTGTAAACAGTAGCGAAAATACTCTCTTTTTCATTGATATCCTCCTAGATTTTTCCTCTCGATGTGGTACATTGTAACAAATATGAATATGAATTACAATATAAATAAAGTAACTTAAGATTCGCCTAATCTACAGCATTTCTTAAATTACTCTATAATCTCTATAATTCTATTATTATATCCCCTAAAGTCGAAGCTTCTTCCTTCTCATGTGTAACAAGAATCGCCGTTTTTCCTTTTAGAGCTTCTTTTAAATATTCTAGCATATCCATCTTCAACGTACGGTCAAATCCTTTTAAAGGTTCATCTAAAACGATCAGTTCACTATCAGCAAGTACAGCCCGGACAATCGCAACCCGTCGTTTCATCCCACCACTTAAACTACTGACAGGTTTTCGTTCGTAGTCTGACAGATGTACTTTCTCAAACTCTTCTCGAATCTGTTCCTCTGAGATATGAGATGATACTGCGATCATAACATTCGTAATGGCATCAAATTCTTCACATAAGCGATCCTCTTGAAAAACCGCGGCACAAGTCTTCTTATCAATTCCAGTGATTGTACCAGAATCCGGATTCTCTAACTTGAGAATTAGGTTCAGCAGTGTAGTTTTTCCTACTCCAGAAGGCCCCATAATGCAAGTTGTCTTGCCCTCTAAAAAGGTGGCACTAAACTGGTCTAGCACTACTTTCTCTTTATACTGCTTTTTGATATTAGAAAGAACAATATCTGCTCCCATCGTTATGTCCTCCCTCTTCTCGTTCTCGTTACGCTTTTGCTGAAAGCCTGTATTATGATCATAACCAGCTTTTCAAATACCGCACTGATTAAAACGATCACGATTGTCCATGCAAATAATTCCTCTGTATTTAAATAAAGCTTTGCTTCATATAAGCGACTTCCAATCGAGTACTGTGCCAAAGAAATCACCTCTGCCGCAATTCCTGACTTCCAACAGAATCCAAGGCCAACCGAACAGGCAGAAACGAAATGAGGCATAATCGCTGGCAAATAGATATAACGCACCTTACGAAGAGGAGACATTCGGAATACCTTAGCCATCTGAAGCAGCGAGTTATCTGCGGAATGAATTCCTTTTAGTACATTGATATAAATAATCGGCAATACCATTAAAAAAGAAATCAGCAATGACAGATTTTTTGCCTTTACCCATAAAAGGGCTAAGATAACAAATGATGCAACTGGTATCGACTTAATCATTTGCATAAAGACAGTCGTAATCTCCTTTAAAAGAACAAATCGGAAAGTCACAACTGCAAAAAAAACTCCACACATTACCGCCAGAAAAAAACCTCCTGATATCTTAAAAAACGAACCAACAATTGTTGCCCAGAAATCTTTCGTCTGACATAACAAAAACAGACTTTTTAATACATTGAAGGGAGACGCTAAGAAGATCGTATTATTAATATACATACTCATTAGCTGCCAAAGAACAATCCAGAAAACTCCTGCGATAATCTTATAACGATATTTTTTCAACCACTGAACGAATGACTTCATTCCGTACCCATACCTCTCTCAGATTTATCAATTTACCAATCCCTATTATATCATGTCAATGCAAAAAAGGGACTGTGAAATGACAACAAAAGAAACGAACGTAAGAGGCGAGGAATGACATTGGAATTTGGCCAAATCTGGCCGTAAAGGAAATGCAGCCAAATTCCAATGTCATTCCCCGCCCCTCTCCTCATTGCCTTTTGTTGTTTTTTACAGTTCCATTATGCTGTAAATCCACGATTAGCATCATTGTACCCAATCGCTGATTCATTTAACGCTCCTCTTCCATAGGTAAGGCCTGCATACACCTGTTGCGTGTTTTTCATAACTGGGCCTGTTGGATCCTGTTTACTAACCTCTACAAACCCAATTCTTAACTTATCTAATACCATCTCTACCTCATCTAGAATGGTACCGTCTTTTTTCATGCACGCTGCAACTAATCTCTTATTCATGTAGGAATAAAGACTTAACAGATCATAAGACATTGCATAATGATAATCAAGAGAAGCCATTAATTCATTCAACACCTTTTGCGCATGCTGACACTCTTTTCTGTACCGATCATAATCTTGCTGTTCCAAAACTTCCTTAGCATAACTAATATCCGCTTTCATCATGTCATACATAATCACGATAAGTTCACTTCGATTCGCCTGTGTGATCCTCATCGTAAACTCCTGGAGTTTTTCCTTTACCATGCTATCGTCCTCCAATCACCTATTAGCCTTGTAACAAGGAAAGAATTGTCTGAGGACGTTCATTTGCCTGAGCCAACATTGCGGTACCGGCTTGAGCCAGTACACTTTTCTGAGTATAGGTTGACATCTCTGCTGCCATATCCACGTCTTCAATTCGGGAAAGTGCTTCTGTGATATTCTCAGAACATACATCTAGATTGGAGATAGCATGATCTAATCGATTCTGGTAAGCACCTAATTTTGCTCTGGTGGAAGTAACGATCGTTACTGCATTGTCCAACGTAGTAATTGCTTGAGCGGCACCCTCCTGGGTACAAACATTAACGAAATTCGTTCCTAACGTTACCGCATCAATACGTGGAATTCGTACGGTCATGGTCTGTCCTTCATTTGCACCAAGCTGTAAATCCATTGGACCAGCATCTAATACGGTTGTACAGATTTCACTTTCATCTCCACCTGCAACTTCTAACTCATCACCATTTACCGTTGCATCTCTAAATTCTGTCTGTGCCGCACCAGGAGTTGCCTGAAATTTAACTTCAAATCCATTGCTATCTGTGACTGTAATGATATCTCCCTGGCAGGAAGCGGTTGCTGTATAAGAAAATCCTTCTCCAAGGGTTGCTTTTGCATCTACTCCTGTTGTCTTTGCACCCTCTGGAGCGATTCCAAACAAATTACATAACTCCTCATTATCACAGTGAATTTCAATTGTCTGGTTAGAACCATATGCCTGAGTCATAAGAATGATCTCCCCATCCCCAAGTTCTACTGGTTCATATCCGGCATAGCTTGGATCAGTTCCATCTGGTATTCCTGAAAACGCCGTAATATTCATACTATCACATTTCGTTCTGATATTTTCAAATACCTCTGACATTGTTTGTCCTTCTTGAACAGAAATCTCAATACCATTAATATTGATCTTACCATTCACACCTTCTGGAACTTCATCATCAGGATTACCCAATTGAATTCCTGTTAATACCGCCTGTCTTGCATCCTGAGTAATTGTCATATTATAATCTGTTGCGACCACATTATCAGACAAAGAAATCAGCTTAACCATACTTGAATTAGAATAAGTCTGACAGTCTAAGGTACCATTTAAAAGACCTTTCGTATTAAATTCGGTATCTGTAGAGATACGATTGATCTCGTTGTTAAGTTGATTAATTTCCTGCTGAATTGCTGCACGGTCTTGTGCCGTATTGGTTCCATTCGCTGCCTGCACCGATAACTCTCTCATTCTCTGAAGCATTGCTCCAACTTCATTTAACGCACCTTCTGCCGTCTGAATAACCGAAATACCATCGGAAGCATTACGTGATGCCTGATCCAAACCATCAATCTGAGTTCTCATCTTTTTTGATATTGCCATACCAGCAGCATCGTCTGCTGCTCGGTTAATACGAAAGCCTGAAGATAACTTCTCCAAACTCTTACTCATTGCATTATTGGTTATTTTTAACTGGTTATTTCCTTGTAATGCCGATATATTATGATTAATTCTCAATTTATTTCACCATAATCCTTTCTTATGCCAATTTCGTCAATTGTTCCACTATCGCTTTCGAAACAGCATATAGCTCGTTTATTGCTACGCTGCTTTCCTCGCTTTTTGTATCTTGTGCTTCTTTGTAAATACTACCAGTAGAGAAAATAAAGTGTTCCGGCTGTATTCTTTCTATTCCATAGTTAAGCTGAGTCACACTTAATCCGCACTCCCTAAGCTTTGCTTCCATCGTTTCTTGAGCTGCTCTTAATACTTGTATCCCTTGTGCCTGATCACATGTGATATAGCCTTTTAATTCATGCTGGTCAATCAAAGCTTGAACGGTAATATTCCCGATTCCTTCTAATGGAAGCTGAATTCTTAACTGACCTCTTGATTCTGAGTTATGAACTACGGTCAGATTCATATTGACAACCGTGTCCTTTGTGGAAATCGGAATATTGTAATATTCTTTTTTTGCTAACTGCGAATTCAGTTTTAATGCATCACAAATCGCTTTTATACTTCTTACTTCTTGACTGCCCAGATTCGCTGTCCAGATTGTAGATTCCAATTGACTCATCATATGATCTGTAAATGATTCACACTCTTTTTGAAGGTCTTCTTTCGAATCTAAAACATTTAGAATATGCTCCGATTCCTTCTTCACTCTCTCTTTTTCTGGTTCCTCTAACTTTGAAATTGCCTGTTCATATAGCACCGCGCTATTCTCAATGCTATACTTCGCAGCCTCGATATTATGAATACTGTCTGGCTCACTGTAGGAATTTAAAAATGAGATATAATTCTTACTATTCTTTGACAGCTCCTGAATTTCCTTTAATCGTTCCTCCGTATGAAAAGAAGATTGTATCTCTGTCTTTTTCTGCACAGCCTCTTTTATCTGCTCTAATGGGATATCCATAAGCTCCTCGACAGGCTCAGAAGCTAATTCCGTAAGTCCTTCCAATGAGATATTCTTATTAATACTACGTATCACCGATTTATTGTAATCTGTTATGTCATTAAAATAAGAGTTGATTGAATCTGTAATTGAATTTTGATAGCCGGATGACGTTTTCATTTCTGATGTATCGTCAATGGAAATATCCATCTTCCCCTGTTTTCGAGTACGAACCTCAGTTAACAGATTATTTAAGGTAAATTCCTTTCCTGACTTTACTAGGGCACCAATAGCAGCTCCATCACTGGCTTCGATCTGATGTAGCAAGCGATAGATTCCGATATAAGCTTCTCTCTCTTTTGGAGTGATTTCTTTATCCTCTTCTAATTCGACTAAAAACTGACTGTATTTTACCTCTTTCGCTTCTCCTAGTTCAGAGCGATATTGATTGGTCACTTGATTTAACTCCTCAACTGACATCTCAAGAGGATTGATATGATCTTTAATCATGGAAGCTGTAACACTCGGAGATAGATTCGTCAGAAGTTCATTCACCTTTGCATCATATGCTTTCATTGCTGCTATATTCTCATTGGATAATTCCATGTTGTTATATCCTAGAATTCGAACTGCTCTTCTATTTGCTTCACTCGGTTCTAATCCTAATAGTTCTAGCTGTGAATCCATATGCGCAAATGCCTTTTGTATTGAGTCACCCATATCACTTCTTGGCGCTGTCATCAATGCTTCATAGGAGTCCTCCGCTCTTTGATAACGTGTCTGAGATGTGGTCGCCACTTCATTTAAATCAGCAAGCGAAATTGAATGCCTTGCCGTAAATGTCTGACCAAGAACTGATACATCAGACTGTTTAATATTCTGAACTGCTTCCTGTGTCTTTTGAAGCAATTCCGCACCCTCTGTAGTTCCCGATGTGATTTCTTTCATAACATTCTGGTAGTAATCCTTCTCAAGATTCTTAAGTTCCATTACTACTTTGGATAACTCTTCTGTCTCAATCTTAAATCCTTTTGCTAACAACTTGTTAGACGCTTCATAAGTAAGTTTTAAACGTATCTCTTCTAACTGTCGTTTTGCTGTAATTGCAGCTAATTCAGCTTTTGCATCCTGATTTTTAGAAACGCTGTTTTGATCTTCCTGTTCTTGTATCTTCATCAAGGATTGAATACTAATCAAGAATGAACTCTTTCGCTGAATGTTAACCGCTTTCTGTATAGATTCCTCCTGGATCGAATCTATCGACTGTATTATTTTTTGATACATCGCTTTTGGATTATTTAGAAGATCTGCTGTCTCTGGGGCTTTTCCATTCTTGATTGTTTCAATTACATTTTCCATTATGTTGTTAAGATCCAGTGTTTCAGATAGATGATCCAGCGCCATTTTATAGTTAATATTATCTGATGTAATTGGCAGATTGGTATTTAATAGCCATTTTGCGCTAGATAATGCTTCTTCTTTGTCGACATCTCCCATATTCTCTATGATTGCATCAATCGAGTCTCTTAACTGAGTAAATGCCTCTTTTCGATCCCAAGTCATCACTGTTTCTCTCGAGTATACCGCCTTATATACGTTCTCAATGGTCGGAGCCATCTCATTTTTAATTAAATAACAGGAGGCAGAATCACTCATTTGTGAAACAGCTCCTAACATATCGATTGCGCTGACCATTCGTAAGACATTATCTTGTGTAACTGGCATATCTGCCTGAATTAGTTGTTCTACAATCTGTTGAACTGCTTGATAATCTGATATATTCGATTTAGCAATCTCTCTTATATTTTCTACTTCACGTTCTAACTGCTCGATCTGTTTTTCTAGACGTTCACTCTTATCGCTTCGTTGTGTCTTAATTCGTTCCAATGCACGCTCTAATTGTTCCATTGCATAGGACTCTGAAGAGACTCCTTCTTCGTTAAGGTCATCATAATCCTTTGCACTCATCATATTACTGATCTTATCTAAGTCGCCATCTTGCTGATTGGATGAATTTCCATTGCTATTTAATATTGCATCGGCATTCACTTTTACCTGTGTACGGCAAAGACCTTGTTTTATCGCTGCATTTTCCTGTTTCTTTGTACTTCCAACTTCCTTTAGAACAATACCATTCTTAGATATATCCATTATCTGAAACGTTCTCGTTTCGCCTTCCTTGGCGTCTTTTACGGCTGTGGAAGGAACCTTGACTTCCTTCCCACTAAAGTTGATGGAAATCTTATCTGAAACATTAGAGATTACACCTTCTACTTCCTGACCAATCTCGTAAGTTGCTAAAGCACTTCCTTGCGTCACGATTGCAGTATCATCTACCACATTGGCTTCCACTTTACGAATCCCATTCATATTCATAGATTTCACTCTCACTTTATATCAATGTATTTTCCACTCATTTTCACTACCCATTATTTCGGATTGTTTTGTAAAAAGCTTAATATCTCAACCAAAAAATGAATACATTTAGTATATATACTGCAAGTGCAGTCCTAGGAGGATATCCAATGAAACGCTTATCTACCAAAATCATAAGCTTTTGTCTTGTTCTATGCTTTACCCTTTCACTTTTTTCCGGATGCACAAAGAAAACTGAACAAGAACAATTCGATAAAATTATCGATAATATATTTGAAGAGCAAGTAACCAAAGATTCTCTATCCCTGCATTATCTATTAGCCCACCCAGAAAACTACAATATTAAGAATATCAAAGCTACTCTTGGAACTTATTCGACCAAGCAGATGAAAAAGGATCTGGTCGACACGGAAAATCTGTTATCTTCCCTAGAACAGCTCGATACCTCCAAACTAGATACCGAAAGTCAGCTCACCTATAATATTCTAACAACCTCATTAAAGAATAGCTTAGATCGTGGTAACTATCTCTATCTATCCGATGAGTTAGGTCCAGCAACCGGTCTTCAAGCTCAACTTCCGATTCTTTTAGCAGAGTATGATATCTCCACAAAGGCTGATATCAAAAATTACCTTGATCTTCTTTTATGTGTGGATGACTATTTTCAACAGATTTGTGATTATGAGATTGAAAAATCGCAACAAGGTTACTTTATGGTTGATGAAGTTGCTGACTCTATTATTTCTCAATGTAAAGACTTCATTAAAAATCCTGAACAGAACTATTTGATCACTTACTTTAATGAAAAACTGAAAAACTTTGAAGGCTTAACCGACAAAGAACGAATCCTTTGTGAAGAGAAAAATCGAGATGCGATTTTAACTAGTGTAATTCCTGCATATGAAAATTTAATTCAGACATTGTCTTCTTTAAAAGGAACATCAAAAAATAAAAAAGGATTATGTGGTTTTTCTGGTGGTAAGGAATACTATCAATTGATCGTACAATCATCTACCGGCTCCTCAAAAACTGTTGAGGAGATGAAACATTCGTTAAAAAGTACCCTAAATGGCTGTTTTGCTATGCTAACTTCGTTAAGTATTCAGGATCCAACTCTGTATGATCAATACCAGTCCATGACATTTCCAAGCCAAGAACCTATAGAGATCATGGAATACCTCATGGCTGCGATGCAAAATGATTTTCCATCCATTGATAGTGTAAATTACAATGTTAAATATGTTCATGAATCACTACAGGAACATTTGAGTCCTGCCATGTATATCGTTCCACCAATCGATGACTGCACGGAAAACAATATTTATATTAATAATAATCCGGTATACGATATGACTAAGATCTTCCCAACGATAGCACATGAAGGTTATCCTGGACATCTGTATCAAAATGTTTATTTTAATCATCTGAATAAACATCCCATCCGCAGTGTCTTAAATGTGAAAGGTTATGATGAAGGATGGGCAACCTATGTAGAATACTACTCTTATGGCTTGGCAAACATCAATGAGAACCTAGCTCGGTTCTTACAGTCCAATATGATCGCTGTTCATTGCCTATACTCACTTACCGATATTGGGATTCACTATGAAGGATGGAGTAAGGAAAAGACAATAGAGTTTTGGAGAAATTATGTAGCCTCAGATGAAGATGCAGAAAGTATATACTATGCGATTTTAGCAGAACCTGGTGTATACCTTCCATACTCCATTGGATACATAGAAATTATGGAGTTAAAAGAATTAGCAAAACAAATTCAAGGGGATAAATTCACATTAAAAGGATTCCATCAATTCTTCCTAGATTGTGGACCAACACCATTTGACTTGATCCGAACGAAATTAAAAGAGAATAAATAAGCAATCGTAAAAGTGACTGGA
>JAQXNU010000099.1 GCA_029098165.1 Clostridiales bacterium | reverse complement strand
ATGCTTCAAGATGTGGAGCTACCTGAGAATTACCTGAAAGGTTATATTGCTATGGTAAAAAATAAATTCAATGTATCAGGTAGTGTGATAAAGAATAATTTCTATCATGACCTTTTACCGCATTTGAATTTGACCACCTATCAAAAACCAGTAACAAAAAAATAAAAAAGCACTTGATTTTTGTGGTAAATGGTGGTAATATAGCAAATCATAAGTTAAATAAATAATTGATAACAGCTATGAAAGAGACTTATGTCGAAGAATACATTGAGAGACAGGAAGCACACGTCACCGACTGAGAGCGTGTACAGGATGGATATTCGATAATAGGAACACTCTGGAGCTCGTGGGTCGAACGTATTCTTAAGTAGGCTCATGCGTTGCACGCGTTAAGTGAAAAGTGAAGAAACGACGATGTTTCTTAAACCTTGGGTGGTACCACGGATCATTGTATAATTTCGTCCCGAATATGAATTTTCATATTCGGGACTTTTTTTATACAAAAATAGGGTGTTCGAAGAAAGAGGCTGTACAAAAAAATGAAAAGGAGAAAAAAGCGATGGAATTTGTAATGGGAATCAAAGAAAGCAAAACAATGTCGATCAGTGAAATAGCGGAAAGAAAGGAAGAAGTTGCAAATAATAACGTAACAATGCGTGGCGCAGTACATACAATCCGTGACATGAGTGAAATTACATTCCTCGTATTACGTACCTTTGAAGGAATTGTACAGTGTGTTGTGAACAAATCCGTAGATGGATTTACCGATCAGCATATCAAAGAGGGAGCAACCTTAGAAGTCTATGGTGAGGTACATTTGGAAGACCGTGCACCAAATGGATTTGAAATTGTGTTACATAAAATCAAAGTTCTATCAATGCCATCGTATGACACAATGATGCCATTGCCGATTGCAAAAAGGAAACTAAATACTTCTCTTGAGACAAAGCTTTCGCTACGTCCAATTGCACTTCGTAACTTAAGAGAACGAGCAATCTTTAAAATTCAAGAAGGAATTGTGAGAGGGTTTCGGGAATTTATGTATTCTCAGAACTTTACAGAAATCCGTACTCCAAAGATCGTTGCAGGAAATGCCGAAGGCGGTGCCAATGTATTCAAGCTTGAGTATTTTGGTAAGAGAGCTTTTTTAGCACAGAGTCCTCAGTTTTATAAACAGACGATGGTCGCAGTGTATGACCGAGTATTTGAAGCGGCACCAGTTTTTCGAGCTGAAAAACATAATACTACAAGACATCTAAACGAATATACAAGCCTTGATTTTGAGATGGGATATATCGATGGGTTTGAAGATATTATGGGAATGGAATGTGCGATGTTAGATTATGTTTTTCAATTTTTAGAAAAACATTATTCCAAAGAGCTAGCTATGTTAGAAGTAAAGCTTCCAGATGCAAAAAAGATTCCGGCGGTACGGTTTGACAAGGCAAAAGAGCTGGTAGCAGAAAAGTATGACCGAAAGATTCGAAATCCTTATGATTTAGAACCAGAAGAAGAAATACTAATCGGTCGATATTTTAAAGAAGAATATGACAGTGATCTTGTATTTGTAACACATTATCCATCTAAAAAACGTCCATTTTATGCGATGGATGATCCAGAAGATAAGAAATTTACTTTAAGTTTTGATTTGTTATTTAAGGGTATGGAAATCACAACCGGTGGTCAGAGAATTCATGATTATGAGGAGCAGGTGAAGAAGATGGAGGAACGAGGAATGGATCCTGCCGATTTTTCAAACTATCTGATGTGTCACAAACATGGTATTCCACCACATGGAGGCTTAGGAATTGGTCTTGAGCGTTTGACGATGAAACTTCTCGATGAGAATAATGTCAGAGAGACTACGATGTTCCCAAGAGACGTAAGCAGACTGGAACCATAAAAAATGGAGCGAAAACAGAGTTAACATAGATTAGTGAATTGTAAGGAAGGATGAGCGCGATGATGATAACAGATGAAACAATCGATTATGTTGCTGCATTAGCAAAACTAAAGCTGACAACAGAGGAAAAGGAAAGAGCAAAAGTAGATCTTTCCAATATCCTAGGATATATTGATACGATGAAAGAACTGGATACCGAACAGATGGAACCAATGTCCCATGCGTTTCCGATGAAAAATGTCTTTCGTGAAGATGTTGTTACGAATGGAAATGACCGAGAACATCTATTACATAATGCACCGAAGAAAAAGGATGGAACTTTTATGGTGCCGAAGACCGTAGAGTAGGAGAAAAGGAGATTTTGCAGTATGGATATTACAAAGTTGACCGCAATAGAATTAGGAAAAAAGATTAAAGCCAAAGAAGTAACTGTAATGGATGCCGTACAACAGCAGTTAGAAAAGATTGAACAAAGAGATTCGAAATATCACTGCTACATTACGGTTTTAAAGGAAAAGGCATTAAAACGAGCCAAGGAAGTACAGGCACAGATCGACGCTGGCATGTATCAGGATTCCCCGATTGCAGGTGTTCCAATTGCTATTAAAGATAATATCTGCACCAAAGATGTTAAGACAACCTGTGCTTCCAAAATATTATCAAATTTTGAACCACCATATGATGCAACCGTAATTAAAAAGTTAGAGGCAGCTGGAGCAGTCATCATTGGAAAGGTAAATATGGATGAATTTGCAATGGGAAGTACGACAGAAACCTCATATTTTGGAGAGACAAAAAATCCATGGGATCTCACACGTGTCCCTGGAGGTTCCTCTGGTGGTGCGGCAGCAAGTGTTGCAGCCGAGGAGGCAATTCTTGCGCTAGGTTCTGATACTGGTGGTTCTATCCGCCAGCCAAGTGCTTTTTGCGGGGTAACGGGAATTAAACCAACCTATGGTACCGTATCCCGATATGGTTTAGTAGCTTATGCATCCAGTTTGGATCAGATTGGACCAATTGCACGAAGTGTATCGGATTGTGCGGTTGCATTAGATATCATTTCGGGCAGTGATCCATCCGATTCCACTTGTGTGGATCGTGAAGAGTATGGTTATAGCGAGGCCTTGGTGGATGATGTAAAAGGATTGAGAATTGGTATTCCAAAAGGTTATTTATCCGAGGGGCTTGATCCAGAAGTAAAAGAAGCCGTATTGGCAGCAGCTAAGGTTTTAGAATCCAAAGGAGCCATTGTGGAACAGTTCGATCTAACAGCAGTGGATTATGCGATTCCAGCTTACTATGTCATTGCATCGGCAGAAGCTAGTTCGAACTTGTCCCGTTATGATGGCGTAAAATACGGTTACCGAACTCCTGATTATGAAGGACTTCAGGATGTCTATAAGAAGTCAAGGGAAGAGGGATTTGGAAATGAAGTCAAACGCAGAATGATGATTGGAGCCTTTGTTTTAAGTTCTGGTTACTATGATGCTTATTATAATAAAGCATTAAAAGTAAAAGCATTGATCAAACAGGGCTTTGATGAAGCATTTGAAAAGTATGATATCATTCTTGGACCAACAGCACCAACAACCGCATTAAAGCTTGGGGAAAGCTTAGCAGATCCTTTAAAAATGTATTTGGGAGATATCTATACCGTATCTGTTAATTTAGCTGGTCTGCCAGCAATCAGCCTTCCTTGCGGATTGGATTCCAAGGGCCTTCCAATTGGATTACAGATGATTGGAAGACACTTTGGGGAAAAAGATATTATTCGTGCAGCGTATTCCTATGAGCAAACGAGAGATTACATAAGACCAGAAATTGATTAAGGAGGAAGAGGACATGAAATCATATGAAACCGTAATCGGATTAGAAGTTCATGTAGAGCTAGCAACTAAGACGAAAATCTTTTGTGGTTGTACCACACAGTTTGGTGGAGAACCTAATACCCATTGTTGTCCGGTTTGTACTGGAATGCCAGGTACACTTCCTGTCTTAAATAAAAAAGTGGTAGAGTATGCAATTGCAGCAGGTTTGGCTTTGAATTGTAAGATTACTCAGAAATGTAAGTTTGACCGAAAGAATTATTTCTATCCGGATCTTCCAAAAGCTTATCAAATTTCTCAACTATATCTTCCAATCTGTCGTGATGGTGGCATTGAAATTGAAGTAGGTGGTGTGAAGAAAACAATCGGAATCCATGAGATTCATATGGAGGAGGATGCGGGGAAATTAGTTCATGATCCATGGGAAGAATGTACCTTAGTGGATTATAATCGCTGTGGTGTACCATTGATCGAAATCGTTAGTGAACCAGATATGAGAAGTGCAGAAGAAGTAATTGCATACTTAGAAAAATTGAAATTAATTCTTCAATATCTTGGAGTATCTGACTGTAAGATGCAGGAGGGTTCCCTTCGTGCAGATATCAACCTTTCCGTACGAGAAGTAGGAGCAAAGGAATTTGGTACAAGAACGGAAATGAAAAACATGAACTCATTTAAGGCAATCGCGAGAGCCATTGAGGGAGAGCGAAAGCGTCAAATTGAGGTAATCGAGTATGGGAAGAAAGTAATTCAGGAAACGAGACGTTGGGATGACAATAAGGATACAAGTTTTGCGATGAGAAGCAAAGAGGATGCCCAGGAT
>JAQXNU010000098.1 GCA_029098165.1 Clostridiales bacterium | reverse complement strand
CTTGTAAGTAGTCACCCCGAATTGTCTCTTTAACTGGTCGTAAATGTCCGCATATACCTTGGAACGAATAGACTTGTCAGCGTAAGCGTTCGATTTTTTACCACCAAGACATTTAACTCCCATTGTATGTACTGCTGTTGTAATTCGATCCATGTCGCAACCTAACAAAGGTAACTCCTGCTTAAAATCTTCTAGGTCTTGCTCTACGTTGTCGATTCGCTCGGATAGTTCAATGTTGCCTTGTGCTAATAATTTAATCTGTTCTGGAGTGGTAAGAGGCTTCTGACTGTATGTACCAGTGTTTCTTATGGCAGGTAATACATCGGACGTTACCCACTTTCTAAATTTCTTTGCGTTTGGTTTGTCACTGCGAAGAACAACTGCATACAGTCCACTTTCATTCACGAACCATGTTGCTCCTTGACGAGGTAAGTCTAACTTACGTCGTTCATCCTCATCTAATCTTTCGCTAACCATTCTGCAGTTAGTAATCCCAAGAGGTCTGCAAATGTCAGCTAAGCAAAACATTGGTTCTCCATTATCCACCATGGTTCTTACTTTTCCAAATTCCTCATTTTCAAATACTTTTAACTGATTCATGTGTTCTCCTTTCACTTAAGTTTTCTTTGTTCTACAAACTTATCAAATTTGTTCATATCAAATAGCCACTTACCGCCACCAGATGTTTTAAATGCAGGACTGTTCTTACTATGGGCTATCTGATTAAGTTCTGTTCTTGACCACCCTTGGTCAATGAGTTGCTTAATACTCATAACTTGCATTTATTTCACCTCTAATTACTTATTAAACTGGATTTTTCAAATGCGATGATATCTTCTTCTCTGATTTGATATCTCTTACCAATTTTCAGAGCATTTAATTTCTTAGTACGAATCCAGTCCCATACAGTGTTTACTGTCACGCTATATCGTGCTGCTACTTCTTCGCATGTAAAAAGCTTTCCCATGTAATCACTTCCTTTCTTGTCGAATTTTGTAAATAACTTTTTGGTTATGTTTAGTTATTAATACTTGCGTTTAGCTCGGTTTAGTGATATACTATGTTTGCTGAACGAAGTAAATCATTAAACCGAATTATATCTTGACTATTTTTAACTATTAACTCGTTGTCCCGAGCTATGTACGTAGTATAACTCATTATGCCGAGCTTGTCAATAGTTTATTTCAGTATGCCGAGATATTTTTTAGAAGGAGTATTTATGTATGAAATATTTGAAAAGCTTTGTGAAATGAGAGGTATTACTCCATATAAGTTTTGCAAGGAGATGGAGGTTAATTCATCAACAATAAGTACATGGAAAAAGAATAATTCAATGGCTCGACCAGACTTAGCCAAAAAAGTATGTGATTTTTTTGGAGTATCTTTAGATTACTTAATGACAGGTAAAGAGCCAGAAGAAAAGAAACCAGAACTTACTCCTAAGGATGAAAGAGACATAGCAAAGAAACTTAGCGCTACTCTCGACCAGCTGGAAGCAAATGATGGACTTATGTTTGATGGTGAAGCTTTAGACGATGAAACAAAAGAGCTTTTAAAGATTAGCTTGGAAAATGCTATTCGTACTGCTAAAATAACAGCAAAGAAGAAATTTACACCAAAAAAATATAAATAATAAGGGGATGTTTATATTTGAGTAACATTAAATGTATAGTTGAGAAACTACGCAAGAAATACGGCACTACTTCACCTTACGAGTTATGTGATTTAATGGGGATAAGAATATCACGATGCGAACTTGGTACAATTCGAGGATATTACCATCATGCGTACAGAATAAAGCAGATATTCTTAAATTGTAATCTTTCAAAGCATGAGGAATTACTTGTATTATCCCATGAGCTTGGACACGCTGTCATGCATCCGAACTCTAATACTCCTTTTTTTAAAGGTAATACACTCATGTCGGTCGATAAAATGGAGATTCAAGCGAATACATTCGCTATGTACATATTGATTTCAGATGATGATCTAATTGAATATAAGGAATGTTCATTAGAACAGCTTTCTAGAATATACGGATACGATGAGAGATTAATTAGATTGAGAATAGGGGTGTAATATGTTTTTATTTAGGAATAGAAGCAAACTTTTAGAATGGCAAAAGCTGTTTTATCCAGAGTTAAATAAATTGAAACTTTCTAAACAACAACTACTTGCCTTAACAGAACAGCAAGCTTTGCAACAAGAAAAAATTGCAAATGATTGTGTAAACCTAATTAATAGCACTGTAAAACCAGATGTGTTCTTTTCACGCTATGACTTGCTTATAGAAAAATTAGAATTATTGTCTAAATATGAGAATTACATTAAGTTCAATGGAACACTTCCAAGTTATTCATTACAAATAGCTAAAAGCCAAAAAGAAGCTTCCGTTCGTAGTTTAATTGATAGGGCATGGTTAAAAGCAGATGAAAAGGCTAGTAAATTGAAAACTGAAAAAGGAAAATCAAATCAGTACATAAAACTTTTTGAAGAATTCGAGAAATACACTAATTATATGACACAAAACAATATTAATTATCTGAACGTCAAAAGGCATTAAAAAAACAGCCCCAGTGCTACCAACACCAGAGCTGTTCATATAGATACTATTACGGTACAGAACCGATATAATATCACCTCGACAAGTCATATTATATCATTTTAAGTTCTGCACCGCAATAGGTGTATTTTTTATACTCTTTTTTAAGAAAGGAATGATTTTATGACAAAGAAAACGCAAGATAAGTACAAGCCACGTAAGGATGGAAGATATTCCACACAAGTATTCACTGGAGTTTATACCGATGATGGAAAACCGATTAGGGAAACTGTTTATGCAAAATCAAGTAGCGAGCTTGAAAAGAAAGTAGCTGAATTGAATTACGAGATAGAGCATGGTTTATATGGTACTGGGAAGAATACTACATTCGGTGAGTACGCAGAGCATTGGTTATCAGTTGCAAAAGCCACAAAGAGTCTTAGAACGAACAATATGTATAAGAATATACTAAAGAATCACCTTGATCTGCTTAAGCATAGAAAGATTAAAGACATTACTAAGTCTATGATACAAGCACAGATTAACGAGTGTATGTCCATGCCACGCTTATGCCAACAATTACGAGTTACAATAAAACAGATATTTGAAATGGCTTACGATGATGGATTAATCACAAGAAACCCATGTACTGGATTGGAATTACCGAAGAATCATCCTAAGGAAAATAGACCTCTTACCAGTGCAGAAAAGAAAGCTTTAAAGGTCATAGAACTGTCACCTATGCAAAAAGCATTTGTTTATATACTTTATGGTTGTGGTGTTCGTCCTGGGGAACTGTTTGCACTCACTAAAAAAGACATAGACTTAAAGAATCATGAAATAACAATTAATAAGTCTCTTGAATTTGACAAGCAGATACCACGAATTAAATATCCAAAAACTAACAACGGTATCAGAACGATACAAGCTCCTACAATCGTTTTTAAGGCTATTTCTGACTACATAGACACAATTCAAGGCATTGTACTTTTCCCTAACGAAAATGGGGAATATGGAAAGCGAGGATACTATTATAACATATTCGAAGTGATAAGAAGAAAGATAGAATCATGCACTAAGAAATCTAAAATAAGTGAAGCTACCTCCAGACTAACAATGTATACATTCCGTCATAATTATTGCACCGAACTATATTATTCTGGAATCAGTATGAAAGAGTGCCAACGATTAATGGGACACGCTGACTACAGTATGATAATGAAAGTATACTCTCACCTTGATGAAAAGAAAGAAAAAACAAAGGAAAAAATAGAGAAATTAGCCCTATGATTTGACTACAAATTGACTACATTTATACCGTTTGACAACACGTTGACTACACTTATTTCCGATTATTACCGTTTATTACAAACAGAATTTTTCAAAAAATAAAAGCCCACAAACCATTGATTTTACTGGGTTTATAGGCTTTTTTACTGTAGTGCAGTTGACGGGACTTGAACCCGAACCCAGAAACCTGGACATGAACCTGAATCATGCGCGTATGCCAATTCCGCCACAACTGCAGATAACTGTTTGTGCGACTTTGATATTATAACATGTCATCAAAATATATTCAAGAGTTTTCCAGTAAAGCAAAAACGAAATTTGCATTTTCCATTTTTTTTGATATAATATTACATAATATTCCAATACATATGTTTTGAGGGGTGACATAATATGGATACTTTTTTTTATGTACCAAAAGAGAAAGCGATTACGATCATATTACGACCTGAAGAAGACGGACTGCATATATGTTATGCTAGTGAATACTATTGCCAGCTAATTTCTTCTCCATTCCCATATAACAAAGATGAACTTTTTTCTAAGTATATTAGCGAATACTACTATAATGCATTAATAAATATCTGCCAAGAGCTAGAGTCTTGTGCAGAATCGTATATAGGTAAGATTAACTATTCTTATCAAGATATATTCATACCACTGTATATACATATAATCTCTTATAAATATAACGCTAAAACTTATTTCATTTTTACAGCCAATGATACCAATCATTATGATTTTTTTAATTCAATCCTCGTTGATCATGAAGCAAATAGTATATTGACTACCTATCGTCCCATTCTTAAAAATCCAAATACTGCAACAGTGATATATAACTGTGAGGATCCGAAGCATCCAAAAATCGAACGCGTGAATATGTCAACTCTGGAATTAGCTGCACATACATCACTATTCCTTCAACCTTGCTTCCGTGAAGATAAGCTACTCTATACAATATTAGAAACTAAGTTAACCATTGAAGATCAGATTACGATTCATCAAAATCACACTCAATCTCATTATAAAATCTACGGGATTCCTATCCTTGATCACAATATCGTCTCAAAAATACTTATGATAATCGTCAATAGCTCAGTTCCGACGAAAGAGCATTCATTAAAACTAACTCCGCGAGAGAATGAAGTGATTCAATATGTTCTAATGGGTGTAAAAAATGACTATATTGCTCGAAAACTTAATGTAAGTACAGGTACGATTAAACGTACGATATCCAATGTGTACAATAAATTAGGTATTTCTTCCCGTGTTGAACTAATAAATTACTATCATTCTTTAGAAAATGACAAAGCATGATATAAAAATGCACTAATAAATCAACCAAAGTTGTATTTTATTTTAAAAATTTGCTGATAAAATAGAGATTGTAACGTATTACAATTAATAAGGGAGAAATGTAAAATGTCAGATAACGATTTGGACCAGCGTCAATGGATAGTACAAGAGGACCCTTATACAATAGAATACAAGATATTATATTCTATTAATCCTGCATTTGAAGATTTCGAGTTATGGGAGTATGGAATCAGTTGCAGATTATTTGATGGATCACATTCTTTATTATCCGAATCAGAAGTTGTACATATCTCACCCGATAAAACATTTGTTAATGCTTTAATTACTACAATGTGTAAACACAAGGTTTTTCCAATCCATCTATATGATGTTGTTTATGATGAGCTGGTGAAAAATTTAGAGTATAGTTTTGAATAAAAATTATAACAAACGAATGAATGATAACAATGTAAAAGGTGTCATCGCGAACTAGTAATTCGCAATGACACCTTTTATGATTTTGTTACGTGTACGCTATAAATCGTTTGCTCCGATTATGTCAGATTATCCAGTACAATTGTAAATGGTCCTTCATTGGTCAAGCTAACCTTCATGTCAGCTCCAAACTTTCCTGTTTCTACTTTCGGTACCAATTTCTTAGCCTGTTCTATCATATACTCATAAATCTGATTTGCATGATCTGGCGCCCCTGCATTAATAAAGCTTGGACGATTTCCCTTTTTACAATCTGCGTATAGTGTAAATTGTGATACAAGCAATAACTCTCCAGCAACATCACTTAATGACAGATTTGTCTTGCCGTTCTCATCCTCAAATATTCTTAAATTAATAAGTTTTTTAAGATAAATATCTGCAGTTTCTGTTGTGTCCTCATTACTAACACCAATTAGTACAAGTAATCCTTTTTGAATCTTTCCGATTACCTGATTATCTACAGATACACTTGCATTGCTCACTCGTTGTATGACAAGTTTCATCTACCGTCCCCCTGATATGATATTTACTATTTCATGATCTCAGGTAATAAACTCTCTCCTGCGATTTCTTTCTTTAATCCAAAATAATCAACGATTGTTGCACCAATATTCGCAAAGGATTGTCTTGTATGAAGGTTGTTATTTCCTTTGATCTGCTTTCCATAGATGATCAATGGTGTATACTCTCTGGAATGATCGGTAGAAGCTGTGCTTGGATCACATCCATGATCCGCTGTGATCATTAAGATATCTTCCTCCTGAAGATTTTCCATAATACGTGGAAGCTGTTCATCAAAATAAGTTAATGCTTTTGCATAACCTTCTACGTCGTTACGGTGTCCATAAACCATATCAAAGTCAACTAAGTTAACAAAACATAATCCTTCAAATTCAGTTTTTGTATATTTAATTGTTTCTTCAATACCTGCTGCATTATCTTTCGTACGAACCATAGAAGTAACCCCGCTACCTGCAAAGATATCATTAATCTTACCAACTGCAATGACATCAAATCCATTATCTTTTAACTGATTTAACATGGTAGTCTTAGGTGGTACTAAAGAATAATCATGACGATTTGCTGTTCTCTTATATTCTGGATATGTCCCTACAAATGGACGTGCAATGATACGACCTACACCATACTCTCCGGTACAGATTTCACGTGCAATTTCACAGTAACGATATAACTCTTCTATTGGAACAACATCTTCATGCGCTGCAATCTGGAATACACTATCCGCAGAAGTGTAAACAATAAGCGCACCAGTTTCTACATGTTCTTTTCCATAATCTTTAATAACTTCGGTACCGGAATAAGGTTTATTACAGATTACTTTACGTCCCGTTCTTTCCTCGAATTTGTCTAATAGTTCTTTTGGGAAACCATTTGGGAACGTTGGAAGTGGCTTTTCAGATATAATACCGGAAATTTCCCAGTGTCCAATTGTAGTATCTTTTCCCTTAGAAGACTCCGCTAAGCGAGCAAATGTTGCCTGTGGCACTAATTTACTATCAGACATATCAGTTAAACCATCTATGTTAAATAACCCTAAACGTTCCATGTTTGGCATGGAAAAATACTTACTTGTTGCAGCAGCTTTCATGGTGTTGCTTCCTGCATCACCATAATCCTTTGCATCTGGCATTTCGCCGATTCCTACGCTGTCTAATACGATCAAAAATACTCGTTTCATTCTACTTACCTCCAAAAATATTTTCTAAAGGGTTTCTTAAGTTTTCAAATACCCTATTGTTGTCTTGTATTGATTGTGATATAATCACATCGGTTTGGTGCTTTACAGTACTTACTCATTGAAGAGAACCCCAATAACATATCATAAGAAAGGTTGTGGCTGTTTGAAGTCTTTAGTTAAAAAATATAAACATGCTTGGGTTTTACTTTACTTCTTTATATATGCACCGTGGTTTGTTTACTTAGAAAAAACCGTAACGAATAATTATCATGAAGTTTATATGAAACTAGATGACTATATTCCTTTTAATGAATGGTTTGTAATACCGTATTACGTATGGTTTGCTTTTATCTTTGTAACACTCCTTTATCTGTTCTTAAAGGATACCAAAGAGTTCTATCGAAGCACTGCATTTCTTTTTATTGGTATGACGATCTGCTTGTTCATTTATACGGTCTGGCCAAATGGTCAAAATCTTCGTCCGGACTTAGATGCTCTTGGTCGTAATAACATTTTTATCGAAATTCTAAGAAAATTATATGCGAGTGATACATGTACGAATGTTTGTCCAAGTATTCATGTTTTCAACTCTATTGGTGCTTGTATTGCCATTTTCCATACAGAAAGCTTAAAGAATAAGAAGTGGCTCACAATACCAACTTTTATTTTAACCATTTTAATCTGTTTGTCTACAGTATTCTTAAAACAACATTCTGTATTTGATGGTATCTGCGCTTGTGTACTGGCTTGTGTCATGTACTTGATCGTTTATGTGCCTGACTACGAAAAACTATCCATAAAGCACAGACAACGTATCAATTCAACAACACAAATCTAAAAGATGGGACGATTTAAAGCGGTTAATCAGCTTTAAATCGTCCCCCCTTTTTAGCCAAATTTAAATATTTTTTTAGAGATAGTATATCCTGCTTTTACAATAGTATGTCCTGCTTTTGTGTTAAGCTGCATACTTTTACTTAAAATCCCACTACCAACCATCTTCGCAAATTTCGGATTTTTCTTCTCAAGATAATCCCATATTTCATCGCGTTTCTTTAAACTCTTCTCGCTTCCTTCTTTAATCAGATATACAGAACATACCGTCATCATAATTTCCATATACTTAACAAGATAGTTACGAAGTTTTTTATTCTCAATCTTAGTAACATCACAACAATCGATCATGAATCTAGTAACACGAAGCTGCTGATCGATTCTCTTGATCATATTCTCCTCAGTTACAGACTGATCATCTCTACCGATAAAGTAACGATACATATTTACATTCATGTAGTACATGTATTTTACTTTGCTTAAAGGTTGGTACACAAAAATATTATCAACATAGAATGTGTGCTTTGGTAATTCTAACTTACAGTCACGTAATAACTCCGTACGATAAATGACAGAATGCATCAACATGTACTTACCCTGTTTAAAATGTCCTACTTCATCCCAAGTAAATATTTTTCCCTGTGGTAACACACCTGTATAATCGATTACTTTTTGGCTATTTTCATGTACCTTTTCATAAACATAGTTTGCAACAAACATATCAAGTTTTTGGCCTTCATTTACGATTTCGCGTAAGACCTTTAATACTTTCTTGAATGCCTCTTCATCTAACCAGTCATCACTGTCTAATACTTTATAGTACAATCCTGTAGCTGCACGAAGACCCGCGTTAACTGCTTCCCCATGGCCTCCGTTTTCCTGATGAATTGCTTTCACGATGGTCGGATATTGTTTTGCATACTCATCTGCAATTTTTGCTGTATCATCACTGGAACCATCATTTACGATAATAATTTCTATCTCTTCCCCAGCGACAAGCAAAGAATCGATCGCTTTCTTCATGTATGCTGCCGAATTATAACATGGTACTGCTGCTGTAATAAGTTTCATATTATCCTCCTACTCTATATACGTTATAAACACATTACCAGCCTCTTCAAACATTGCACTTGCTTCTTTAAGGCCATATCTTCTCTCTACTGCACTAGCGGGATCTGATACAATAATGCTTGAACTATCATATCCCGTAATCAACACCGCTTCTCCAGTCTTTTTTAGTGCTATCACAGGCTTATTTTTATAGATAAAATATAGTACCTGATCTAACGATATCTTTTCTGCTTTCACTGGTGTTGCATTCATCTCTTTGCTCAAGTACTCCACAACTGACATCTCTTTTCGGTTGTACTCTGTAATCGCAGATGAATTACGATATGCAAGTAACATCTTAATACAAGCTTGTAAACTAGTTCTTCCCTCTGTTTTGGATACCATGGAGATTCCGCCAATCTGATTCTTTAACGACTTCACGCCTCGCTCCCAGA